>JANQPS010000216.1 GCA_028285365.1 Thermoanaerobaculia bacterium
GAGGCTGCCGGACGGTGATGGGCTGGACGTCCTACGGGAGACGGTTCGGCTCGATGCCAAGCCACCCGTGGTCGTCATGACCGCTCACGGCAGTGTGGCCGCGGCAGTCGAAGCGATGAAGCTTGGCGCGATCGACTTCTTGGAGAAGCCGGTCGAGGTCGACGAACTGCGAGAGTTGGTGGGCTCGCTGGTCAAGCAGCCAGGTGCACCGAGTGCTCCGGCCTTCGAAGTAGACGGCGCCCCACCGATCATCGGTGAACACCCGACCCTGAGAGCGTCGCTACGACTCTTGCGCAAGGTGGCCCCCACCGAAGGCACCGTCTTGCTCCTGGGAGAGAGCGGCACCGGCAAAGAACTGTTCGCTCGAGCGCTTCACGGCCTGTCGCCACGCTGCAAGGGACCGTTTGTGGCCATCAACTGCGCCGCCATCCCGGAGTCGCTGATCGAGAACGAGCTGTTTGGTCACGAGAAGGGTGCCTTTACCGGAGCCTCGACCCGGCAGACCGGCCGCTTCGAGCAGGCGGCGGGCGGCACCCTGCTGTTGGACGAGATCGGCGAGCTGTCCGAGCCGGTCCAGGCGAAGGTGCTGCGCGTACTCGAGGAACGAACCTTCGAGCGCGTGGGCAGCGGGCTGACCGTCAAGGCGGACGTGCGCCTGGTTGCGGCGACCAATCGAGACCTGGGTCGACTGGTAGCCGAGGGGCGCTTTCGCGCCGATCTCTACTACCGTCTCGAGGTCTTTCCGATCGAGCTTCCAGCTCTTCGCGAGCGCGCCAGTGATGTTCCGCTCCTCGTGGGTCATCTCGCTGCTCGCGCGGCCGAGCGTCACTCGCTCGAGCTGCCGGCGCTGTCTCCTGAAGCCATGGACCTACTCGTGGCTCAGCCTTGGCCCGGCAACGTACGCCAGTTGTCCAACGTGGTGGAGAGGGCGGTCATCCTGTCCGAGGACGGTACCGTGGGTCGGTCCGAGCTCGAGGAGCTGATCGAGCCGCTCGCAAGAGACGACGAGCGCGAGCAGCTCAGGTCGCTCCTCTTGGAGACTGGTGGCGACAAACGAGCGGTGGCCGATCGGCTGGGAGTCAGCTACCGCACGGTCCAGCGACGCATAAAACAGTACGACCTCGAAGGGTATCCCCAGTACCGAGACTGACGAACAGAGGGCAAGCCTCAGAACCAAGCCTCAGGCGTCATCGACAGTGACGGGGTCCGGTGCTCCGGCGGGTGCTTCAGTTGGAGCGGACGTCGTATTCGATCGACGAGTAGCGACTGACCTGCGGGAAGGTGATCCTGAAGTTCGTCGAATCACCGGGCGCCACCTGGCGGCTTGCGATCGTGGCTTCGCCCTCCTGCACGAGCTCGCCGACCTCGTCCAACAGCCGGACGGTCAGTCGGATGTTGAAGGCGTTGGCCACGCCGTCGTTGCGGAGCGTTCCGTAGAGCCGGACGCCCTTGTCGAAGTCTCCCAGGTCCCGCTCCGAGACCACCGTGAGATTGCTGGGACGCGCTCGACGTGCGGACTCTGCTGTCTCGCTCGTCTCCGAGGCGTCGTCTTCTGACGCCGAGTCCGTCTCGGTCTGTGCTTCGTCGGCAGACTCTGCATCAGACGATTCGGGAGCGTCATCCGCGGAGTCGGTTGCCGCCCTCGTCGAAGCGGCTAGTTCTTCCGAACCGGCGACCGCGCCTTCGTATTGAGCAACGTCCTTGGACTCGAGCACCAGGACCGGCCGGGGCTTCGGAGCCGGCTCGCTGGCCTCCGGCGGCGGCGGCGGTTGAGACGCCTTCTCGCTGGCCTCGAGGTCTACCGAGCTCAGCCGGATCATCGCCAGCACGCCGGTCTCCGACGTGTAGAGAATTCGGCCGCCGTCGACTTTCCACTCACCTCGGGTCGGAATCCGTTGACCGTCCTCAGTCACGAGCCAGTGCCGCCTCGTGCGCTCGGAGGATTCTTCTCGAGCCAGAGTGACGCTCGCAACGACCATGAGGCAGACGAGGAGCATCGTGACGAGGACGCCCCGCGACTTCGACCGGAGGCGGGTTGCCGAGCCGGCGACCTCCGGGCTCGAAGCCGTGCCTGATGACGAGGTCGAGATCGAGAGGTTCATGGCACAGCTCCCTTGATGATCGAGACGTGGCTGAGACGACTGAGGTCGAGACCCAGACTCTTCGAGAAGGCGCCAAGCGTCACGCCCATGGGAGGACGTGACGCTTCGTTGGCTCGGAGCCGGCTACCGATGTCGTGAGTCTGCCGGACCTACCTGATGTTGTCGCCCCAGTTGAAGTTGCGAATGCACACCGGGAAGTCTACGACCGATTCGAGGCCGGTGTCGTCGCGGATCATCTTGAGCGGAACGGTGACGTTGGTGAACCGACAGTTGTCGGGGAGGAAGTCCTGTAGGGCTTCCATCATTTGCTGCATGTCGGCGTCATCGTCGTCATCGTCGTCATCGTCGCCGTCATGGGGGTCGCGCTCTGGTCCATCGGGCGGATCGGTGAAGACGCTGGAGACGATGCCTTCCACGACGCTCGATCGGCCGTCGTCGGAGACCGCGTTACCAGTAGCCGTGAAGACGACGTAGATGTTGCTGAAGCCCGTCGTCTCGCAGACCAGCTCGCCGTCGACGACCGTGGGCTCCGAGATCGGCACGAAGGTCGAGAACACGGTCACGCCTGCGAGAGTGAACACGCGGTTGAGCAGCTTCTCTGCCGGATCGAGCGGGAAGTAGTAGCCGCCGTTGGTCTCGAGCGGGCTCGTGTCCAGATCCGGGTCCGTCAGCTCGATGCGCCGGATGTCGGTTTCTTCGAGCGGAGTCATCGAGTTGTCGAAGAAGTCATCGAGCAGCACGTAGAAGCGCCCCTCTTCGGTTTCTGCCGAAGAGTCCCAGAGGTCCTCACGCTGACCGGTGCCGAACGAGATGATCGAGCGACCCTGGGTGAATCGGACGACTGACGGCGGGAAGAAGATGGGGCGCCCGCCCGTGTCGAAGATCTCGAAAGGCTCCCAATCCGTAGAGGTGATGAAGTCCCCGTTGATGGCGTCGTCGACGATCTCCGCCGGTGTCGAGAGGTCGACCTTGTAGAGGTCGCCATAGAGCGTGCCGATGTAGATCGTGTCGATGAAACCGTCACCTGCCTTGTCGATGACGGCTGGCTCACTGGGGACCGGGCCCCCGAGATCGCGCTTGTAGAGGATGTGGCCGGTCTCGACATCGATCATGTAGAGGTGGTGCCCCTTGGTCAGATCGTCAGGATCGAGTCCGCCGCCCATGACCGCGACGTAACGCTCGAACGTGTTACCACTGCCGTCGCTGAGCTCGATGCGGCCAGTGATCGGCATCGACCAGGTGTAGCCGAGATCGCTCTCTTCGCTGTCGGTGAGCTCCCAGAGCGTGCTGCCGAAGGGGATCTCGCCGCAAGCCGCCGAGTTGAACGCTCCATCAGGCTCGAGACGCATGCAGTCGGGCACGTAGTCGGTGCGATCCGGGATCCACACCGGGACGTCGAACGTATCGACTTCTTCGGTGAGCGGATCAGGCTGAGTGATGTCGAGGGCAAAGATGGTCTTGCCGCCCTCGCGCATGCCGCCGATGACGATCGTGCGCCACTCGCGCTCAGCGGGGTCGGGAGTGCCGTTGTGCAGCGGATCGATGTAGACGTCGTCGACGCGAATCGTGCCGTCGACACTGAAATCGTGATCCTCAGGATTTTCGGCGATCTCGCGCAGCCTCTCGACCGCCTCGCGGGGCACGAAGCTGAAGACTTCACGGCCCGTGCCGAGGTCGTAGTTGCTCTCGTTGCGATCCAGTCGACCGGCATCGAACGTGGGGTCGAACAGACCCGCGTCGATGAAGTGGAGTTGGCCGTCGTTGGCGCCCACGATCAGCATCTTGCGCCGAAACTCGTGGCGCGCGAAGAAGTCCTGATAGCCGTTGAGGTTGAAGATCTGGTAGCGCGGTCGGCTGGGTGACGAGGCCAACGTCGGCGTGGCGTGGAACACGTCGCCGATGATGTACGTGAGCTCCGTGACGCCGTCACGCGGATCGATGGTTGTCCTCTGCTCGTAGGTGTTCCGGAGCACGGCCAGGGCTGTGTCGCGGGTTGCGTCGATCTCAGTCGAGCTCATGACGTCGAAGGACAAGCCCAGGCCCCACCACAGATCGAACTCCTCTTCCTGCTCGGCGCTAGGTCCGAGGACGCGACTCGGGTACGGCACCGGCGCCGGATCTGCGCGGGTGGGCGCGGTGCTCGGCAGCATGGTGTAGAGCACGCGGCGCTCGTCTGTTCCCAGTCCGAGGTCGAACTCACTGGCGGTGGTCGCAGTCAGCGCGATCGTCTCGGGACTCTGATTCAAGATCTCTTCGGCCGCATCCCAGGCTCGGCATCGACGCTGAGGATCGAGCCCGCCGCAGTCGACGCTCGGGTCGGGAACGATATTGCCGTTCTGGTCGGTGGTGGTGGGTAGCGGCTGCAGATAGTGCGCAATGGACCCGGGCCAGACCGCCTCGTTCTCGAGCGGCAGGAAGCTCGAGAGGAAGAGCGAGTTACCGTCCGAGGTTCGCGAAGGACTCGTAGCAGCGGAGGCGAAGGCCCGGGGCCTGGCTTCCACCGCGCCGAAGATGTCGGTCAGGGCCGCGACCAGCTCGTCGCGATTGTCTGCCTGGATCGGTCCTGGGCAGAGGTCGATGTCGGTGTTGGAGAACTCGTCACAGTCGGTGACGCCGTCACCGTTGACGTCGAGTTGGCCCGTGCCGCCGGCATCGGCGATGTCTTGGACCCGGTCTGCGGAGAGACCGCCTCCGAAGGCGACGACAAAAACCCGCATGCCGAGATTGGCGAGCCGAGTGGCTGCCAGGGCGGGCGTTCCGCCGCACGTCTCTTCACCGTCTGTCAGCAGGATCACGTAGCGCTCGCGACAGCCGAACGCCTCGTCGCCCGTGGTGTCGTCGTCAGCGATGGGCTCCCAGTCTTCATACCAGTCGGCGAGAGCGTTCATCATGCCTTCGAGCGGAGTCGAGCCGTTGTTGGTAATCGGTGGATAGCGGCTGAACTCCGGCCTCACGCCGATGATTCCGCTGGTGGGATGGTCCTCCAGGTAGCGAGCAACGCGAAAATCGGGAATCGGGTCGCCGTTGCCGTCCGTGATGAACTCGCCTGCAACTGCGGTATTGGGCGCGAGCCGATAGAG
>JANQPS010000220.1 GCA_028285365.1 Thermoanaerobaculia bacterium
CGCCTGATCGGCCTGGGCGCCGACGTCAACGCGAGTCGGGCGGCGTGGTACCGGTCTGTGCTTTCGTGGGCCGCCAACAATGCCCGTGTCGAGGTGATCCGCTTGCTGCTCAGGAGCGGTGCCGCCGCAGAATCGCTCGACGCGCTGCACGCTGCGGCGTGGGGTGGCTCGCAGCGGGGTGTTGGCAGGGAAGAGGACTACCGGGCTGCTCCCGAGCTGCTGGTGAGTGCGGGCGCGGACATCGACGACCGACGCAACGCCACCCGGCAGACGCCGCTGGCGATCGCGATCGAGAGTGGTCATCGGGTCGCGATCGAGGTCTTGCGCTCGCTCGGTGCGTCTGAGACGTAGCGTGGCCGACTACGAGAAAGAGTTCCAGAAGAACCCGGCGGCGTGCGGCGAGCCGTTTCCGGAGTTTGCGACCTTCTTCCGGACGCAAGTCGACAGCGCGATGGATGTTCTGGATCTGGGATGTGGGCAGGGTCGGGATGCCCTCGTGGCGGCCCGGGTCGGTTGCCGGGTCGTGGGCGTCGACATCTCTCCGACCGGCGTTCGCCAGATGGAGGAGGCAGCCGCTGTCGAGCAGCTCGACGTCGTCGGGATCGTTGCGGACGTGACGACTTATGTTCCGGAACAGTCCTTCGATGTGGTGGTGCTGGATCGTGTGCTTCACCAGATCAGGGATGCGGAGCTGCGGCTGAACGTCCTGGCGGTGGCAGCTGGTGCTGTACGTCGAGGTGGCTACCTGCTGGTCGCAGATACGCCCAAAAATCTGCCGTCGATCGATAGTTTCGTCGAGGACCTGAAACCAGCGTGGTCACTCGCGAGCGGCCAGCGGTCCGGTTGCCGGATCTACCGGGCTGCTCTGGTTGCTGCTTGAATAGGGCGGTGTGACCGGGACATGGCAAAGAGAGAAGAAACATGGATGCCTTAGTCGAGATCTATCACTCGTCCTTGACCGCCATGGTCGCGGTCGGAGCCCTGATGCTCGTCCAGCTCCTGGTGGTCGACGTCATCGGTATCAAGCGCAAGCACACGCCCGGAGCTCCCGTGACCGCGGATCACGAAGACGCCTTGTTTCGTGTCACCCGCACCGTGGCGAACATGAACGAGAGCATTGCCGCCTTCGTGCTCTTGTTGGTGTACTGCATCTTGAGCGGCGCTGATGCCTCCTACACCGCGATCGCTGCGTGGGTCTACTTCGGGAGCCGCCTGGCTTATGCCGCGTGCTACTACGCCGACGTGCGAACGTTGCGGTCGGTGGTTTTTGGCGTGTCGCTCCTGGCGCTAGGTGGTTTGCTGGTGGTGGGGCTCGTGACGTAGAGCTTGTGACGTCCGAAGTTTGTACCGGCGTCGCGAGGACGGTCTGGCGTGCTTCACCTGCGCCATCTCTGTCGAGGTCCCTCGCGTTGCTCGGGATGACACAAACTCTGTTGACCCAGGGGTGGCTCGTGTTCGGCACCATCGCTGCCTGCTCCCGTCCTCATCCCGATCCTGGGGGAGGGGCCTTGATAGTGCTTTGCCGGGGCCGGTTGTCTCGGTAACAGACCGCCATCTGCGGTTGCGGTGCGACGAGCTGGCGCACGACCTTCCCATGTCATCCCGACCGCAGGGAGGGATCTCGCCCCGTGCTATGCCTGAACCTGGTGACGACCGTCGCTGCCGCTTGACCTCCGGCCATCACCGCGAAGCCTTACGGCCAGCCGGCCCCTGGCACGTCGACTCGGACTGTCTCGATGCGACCGCTCCTGATCTCTGCCGTCTCGGGTCCCGAGGTCGTCGACGTGCAGAGGAACAGCGTCTTGCGGTCCGATCCGCCCAACATGCAGGCGTAGGCGCCGCGGTCTCCGGTCGAGATGCGGGCGCTGATCTCGCCGCCCTCGTGCACTCGGATCACCTCGTTGTTGCGCGGGTCCGCCGACCAGATGGCGCCTTCTGCGTCGAGGCAGATGCCATCGGGAACGTTGTCTCCGAGGTCGGCCCAGAGGCGCCGGTTCTGGAGGCGTCCGTCGCTCGAGCGGTCCCAGGCAGTCAGGCGGCGTCCCCAGCTCTCGCCTACGATCAGGGTCTTTCCGTCGGG
>JANQPS010000258.1 GCA_028285365.1 Thermoanaerobaculia bacterium
GAAGAAGACCTCGTTGAACGAGGCGTCACCGGTCATGGTCTTGAGCGGGCGCACCTCGAGCCCGGGGGTATCCATCGACAAGAGCAGATAGCTGATCCCCGCATGTTTGCCGGCATCGGCCTCTGTCCGCACCAGGGCAAACATCATCTGAGCTTCTTTGGCCGTGCTGGTCCAGATCTTCTGGCCGTTGACGACGTAGTCGTCGCCGTCGATGACGCCACGAGTCTGCAGGTTGGCGAGATCGGATCCGGCTCCAGGCTCGCTGTAGCCCTGACACCAGATCACCTCTCCACGGAGGGTGGGCCCAACGTGCTGTCGCTTCTGGTCGTCAGATCCGTACTGCAGGACCGTCGGCAGGAACATGTTGATGCCCTGATTGGCCATGCCCAAGGAGACGCCGGCAGTGGCGAACTCTTCTTCGATGATCAGGTCCTCGAGGAGGTCGGGAGCGCGTCCCGCACCGCCGTAGTCTCGAGGGATCGCCCGACCGACGTATCCGTGGTCGACCAGGAGCTGTTGCCACCTCACGGTGTCTTCGCCCAGGCCGCCATGGCCCATGCCGGCGGGAATGGCCTGGTGTCCGTGCTCAGCGAGGAAGGCACGGATTTCTTCGCGC
Organism: Thermoanaerobaculia bacterium; assembly: GCA_028285365.1. Taxonomy (GTDB): domain Bacteria; phylum Acidobacteriota; class Thermoanaerobaculia; order Multivoradales; family Multivoraceae; genus JANQPS01. The sequence goes on from JANQPS010000258.1 coordinate 617, forward strand.
AGCGGGTCGTATTCCGAGCCGATGTTGAGATCCATACGTCGGATGCTAACCGAGCGGGCGGAGGTTGCAATCCGTCGCGATTCGTGGCCTTCGGTTGATAGTGTCGGGCCGCCGTCGTGGAGTCGAATCGTTGCACCGTCGGCGCTGTGTCTGCGGCGCCAGCTCTGCCTGCGACGGGCAGCCCATCAGAAACCTCCACCCCATGGTCGTATAGAGCGGGAGCAGGATCCGAAACATGAGCGAGCGAATCGAACGGCTACAGGCCGAACTCCAGGAGACCGATCTCGACGGTCTGGTGCTCAACCCGGGAGCGACACTCTTCTATCTGACCGGGCAGGACTTCGACTCACACGAGCGCCTGTTCCTGCTACTGATACCCAAAGACGGGGAGCCGGTTGCCGTGGTGCCCGCGTTCGAGCGAGGAAAGTGGCTCGATGCGGTTCCCAGCGTGTCGCGGATCTTTCTGTGGGAAGACGCCGATGGGCCCGAGAAGGCCGCAGCTGGAGCGTTCAGGTCGCTTGCCAACGCAACCCGGCTCGGCGTCGAGCCGCTCGACTTCCGCTTTTTCGAGGTCGAGTGCCTGCACCGTCACGTGCCTGGGGCGAAGCTGGCTTCGGCTGAAGAGCTCGTTCTGAAGCTACGCGCGTACAAGGACGATGAGGAGGCAGCGAACATCTCTCGCGCTGCAGAGATCGCGTCCAGCGCACTGTCTTCGGTCCTCGCAGGTGTCGATGTCGGAGACACCGAGAGTCGGATCGCGGCCGAGCTCGCCAGTGAGCTCTTGCGTCGAGGAGGCGGCGGTATCTCCTTCGGGCCCATCGTGCTGGGCGGCCCCAACTCGGCCTTGCCACACGGAGTTCCCGGTGAACGGGCACTCGAGCCTGGCGACCTCCTGCTGATCGACTTCGGGACGTCGTTCAAGGGGTACCACTGCGACATCACGCGAACCTTCGTCGTCGGTGAGCCGGACGACCGGACACGCGAAGTCTACGAGGCGGTGAGAGCGGCCAATCAGAGGGGCCGGGAAGCCACGCGCGCCGGGGCCACCGCTCACGAAGTTCACACGGAGTGTCAACGAGAGCTCGACGAGCCCCGCTGGAAGGATTTCATGAAGCACCGGACCGGTCATGGGCTCGGACTCGAAGTTCACGAGCCGCCTTCGGTCATGCGTGGCAACGACGAGGTGCTCGAGGCCGGGATGGTCTTCACCATCGAGCCGGGCCTCTATCTCGAGGGCTGGGGTGGC
>JANQPS010000268.1 GCA_028285365.1 Thermoanaerobaculia bacterium
CTTGCCGCGAGTCCAGGTCACCCCGTTCGCCACCATCTCCTGAGCGCAGTCGATCCGATCGAGCGTGTCCAGGACGTCTCGCTGCATGCAGATCGCACGCGAACCGGTGGTCTCGCGCGCCGGACGAGCTTCGAGAACGAGAGTGCTGACTCCGTAGCGGGCCAGGAGCAGCGCCGTCGTGAGACCCACCGGGCCTGCGCCCACGACGACGACGTGGCGCTCCCCCTCGCCGTTGGCCAACGGATCCACGAACAGTCCCGCTCAGTCCTGAAGCTCAGCCCAGATCGCCTGGTCGCGCTCCGCTGTCCACACTCTGGGTCGGGCACCGGCCAGCTCGTCCCAGATCCGCTGCACGTCGAAAGGAAGACAGTGCTCGAAAATCGGCCAGGCTCCAAACTCCGGTGCAAGCCGGTGATGGGCCGCTTCGAAAGCATCGCGCAGCGTGCCGTTGGACTCGATAGCGCTCTGAACTTCGTCGCGCAAGCCGGTCAGGAACCGGCGCGTCAGCTCGATCGCATCGGCGACTGCACCGTCTCTGACCACCTCACCGCGACCGCCGACGAGGATCTCGGCGTCCAGGGCCGCCACTCGGTCGAGTGTCTGCCCCATCCATTCCAGATGAAAGGCGTCGCCGGTGTAGAGCGCGGCCGCCGACTCCACCAGGTCCCCTGCAAACAGGATCCGTGAGTCCGGCAGCCAGGCGACGATGTCACCTGCCGTGTGCCCTCGGCCCAAGTGCAGGAGGTGGAGGTCACCTCGCTCTCCGCCCAGCGGAATGATCAGCTCGTCGGCAAACGCCACGTCCGGGGTGACGAGACCCTCAAGGGTCTCTTGTCCTTCGAAGAGCCGCGGCATGCGGGCCAGCTCCGATTCGAAGTCGGCCTGGCCGCGCTCGCGAATCAGCTCAGCGGTCGCTCGATGAGCTACCACCGTCTCCGCCTCGAAGGCAGGAGCCCCCAGAGTTCGCACCGCGTGGTAGTGCGAGAACACGGCGTACCGGAATGGCTTGTCGGTGTGCCCTCGCAGCCGTTCGATCCAGCGATTGGCGGTCAGAGGCGTGGCCCGACAGTCGAAGGCGACCAGGAAGTCCTCGGCCTCGATGGCACCGACGTTCGGATCACCTTCCGAGGTCAGCGCAAACACCCCAGGAGCGAGAACCTCGAGAGTTTCTTCCTTGGCAGACAGGTCACCTGACGATGCAAATGCCTTCGGCATACGGGCGGTCCTCCTCGAATTCGGCAGATGGTTCCGGCAGTGTCGGCGGCCCCTCGGGTGAGTCACGAGATGGTAACTCAGCCGACAACCGGAACCTCCGTCTCGCGAGCACGTAGTCAGGGCGAGCACTCGCGCGGCCTCAGGGTCCAATAGACTGCGTGGCCTGCCCGCGCCGAAGGGCTCGTCGCGGCCCAACGAAGCCACTCGGCTTCACGTTCTGCCCCAACTGACAGAAAGCACCCACTAAGCCATGGAAAACCTCATTCGCCTCAAGGACGTCGAGAAGTTCTACGAGTCCGGCTACGGGCGAACCTATGTCCTGCGTCGCATCAACCTCGAGATCAATGCAGGTGAGTTCGTCACCATCATGGGCCCCTCGGGAGCCGGCAAGTCGACCTTGCTGCACATCCTCGGCATGCTCGACAACGACTATGAGGGCGACTACGACTTCCTCGAGCAGCCGGTCCACCGGCTCAAGCCGAAGCTTCGAAACCTCCTGCACAAAGAGAACGTCGGCTTCGTCTTCCAGGCCTATCACCTGATCGACGACCTCACCGTCTATGAGAATCTCGAGGTTCCGCTGTCGTACCGCAACATCAAGCGAGCCGAGCGCGAAGCCATGGTGTGCGACATGCTCGACAGGTTTCAGATCGTCGGCAAGCGCGACCTCTACCCGAATCAGCTGTCTGGCGGTCAGCAGCAGCTCGTGGGTATCGCCCGTGCTCTCGTCATCGAACCGAAGGTCATCCTCGCCGACGAGCCGACCGGCAACCTGCATACGAGCCAAGGCAAGGAGATCATGGACATCTTCACCGAGCTCAACGACGAGGGAACGACCATCGTCCAGGTCACCCACTCCGAGGAAAACGCCCGCTACTCGCGGCGAATCGTCCAGCTACGCGACGGATGGATTCAGACCGACGAGCAGATCTGACGGACCTCTGAGCCCCTCTGCCGAGATCCACTCCTGAGATCCGCTTCTGAGATCCACTTCTGGGCTCTCGTCTGAAGCTGCGGAGAGTCTGATCTAGCACAGACCCTGAACGGAAACGGGGCGACTCGGCCATGCGGCCAGGTCGCCCCGAACCCTCAGTCCTGAAATCCGCGTCGGCGTGGCTTCAGGAAGAGCTCGCCACTTACTGACAGCCAGCGAAGGCGTCGGTATCGCGCCGCGGTAGGAAGGGCGTGCCCAACGGGTTGTGGTAGAAGATCTCCTCTCCCGTCAGGGTGTCTTCGACGTAAATCGTCGCTTCGACATCGGTGAGGCCACCGGCAAAAACCCAGTGCCTCTGGTTGAGGCCACAGCCGTCGAGCACCTTCACCACGGCTTCGACGTTGGCATCGTCGAAGAACCAGAAGTAGCCCGTGTCCGCGGTCAACTGGACGGCCTGACCGTTCCCGGCGTCACCGGACGCGGTCCTGTAGGCCATACGCACCCGGAAACGGCCGTCGCCGAGCAGCATGTCTTCCGAGCCGCCCTGCGACAGCCCGATCGTGGTCTGCTCGGACAGGGACACCACACCCGACGAGCAGGACGCAAACGCCTCGACGTCGAAGATCGGCACGAACTCAGCGCCTTCGGCTTTGCTGTAGGTCTTAACCTCTCCGGTCTCGGTGTCCGTGACCCGTAACACGGTTCCGACATCGGTGAGCCCGGCGGCATACACCCAGAAATGGCCGTTGACGCCGCACCCGTTGAGGACCTTGACGACCACCTCGACGTTGTCCGCGCCGAAGAACCAGAAGTAGCCCGTGTCATCGGTCAACCCGACCGCACTCGCCGGCCGATCACGATCGGCACCAGCACTCCAATCCACTTCGACGACAAACCGGTCGCCAAGACACAGCTCACTCCCCGACGTCACGCAGTCGTCCGGCTCGGGATCCGGCGTGCAGGCCTCGGGAGCGTCCTCGCGCACCGCAAACAGGCAGTCAGAATCATCGCTGGCCGTTCTGAAGCCATCGGTGACCGCGACGCGGAAGAGAGCGCTACGACTGGCCGTCAGACCTCTCGTATCGATGTCCAGCCGGGTCGGGTCATCGCTGCCCACCATTCCGAGTGTGACCCACGAATCGCCGCCGTCCGCAGAGTACTCGACCCTGGAAATCACCGGATCACCGTCGGCGTCCGCAACCTCCCAGGTGAGTGTGTGAACCCCGGCATCGAGCACCTCGCCACCGTTGGGTGAGAGTACGCGAACCGTCGGAGCGTTGGCTGACGCCCACACGTCGGCTATCAGCTCGCCGTTGTGACTCACCAGCACTCGGTTCAGACCCTCGACCCTCGGAAAGACCTGGCCAAGGACAAAAGCGTCGACACCGGCGTCTTCGATCCGGGTCACATCGAAGTCACGAGCCAAGATCGTGGTTCCCCGGCGATCCAGCAGCTCCATCCGATAGGGGCCGGGAGGAGGAGTCTCGAGCCGCTCGGCTGGTGCGACGCTCGCCAGGATCGGCAGCATGCGAAACCCTCGTCCGGTCGCGCCGACTCCATCGATCACCAGAGCGTCGACAGTAGCGCCGCCTGCCGCTGGGGAGCCCACTCCTGTCATCTGTGAGATCGAGAAGGTCGACGACGACCGCTGGCCCTCGTTTCGAATGCGATCGTAGATCCGATTCCAGTTGATGTCCGAGATCCAGTTGCTCGAGTTCGTCTCCGGCTCGACCTCGCCCAGATGAACCGAGCTATCGCCGTACGACATGAAGTCGTGCGTGGGAATCGGATCCATCTGCGCGGCGCAGTCGTTGATGCGATCGGCCATCGGGACAGGACACGGATCCACGAGCGTGATTTCCCACTGACCCAGGTCGAATCGGCCAGGCTCGGTATCGACACTGGTCACGACACCGAAGTTCGCGACGCCAACCGTGCCGTGCGGGTGCGGCCACGCTTCCGCTCCACCTTCGCCGTGTGCCCCGCCCGCATGTCGGAGACCAACCGTGTGCCCGATCTCATGGGCATAGGCGATGTCGCTGAATCCCATGGCGAGCGAGGTCCGCCCCATGGCCATGCCGACCCTCCCGTTTCCGAAAGGGAAGCGTCCGACCGAAACGATGTACGTTGGATCCTGAGTCGGCGCGGGATCTCCCGGCGGGCTGTAGTGGTGGAACTGCCACAGGGCACAGGCGAGTCGTGGCGAGTCCGTTCCGATCTGCGCAAAGAACTCGCAAAAGGGATCCTGCAGAATGACCCACGAGCCTGCGTTCGTCCGCACGACCTCGGAGACGGGATAGACCTCCTCGAGGTAGCGGTAGACGTTCTGGAGCTGATCTTCGGTCGGGTAGACGCTGCCGCCGCCCGGTATCCCTGGGCCGAACAATCGAACGTCCTTGACCGCCAGACGCACCTCCGGATTGAGGCCAACTCGCAGCCAGCCGGTGACCGGGTTCGAGCCTTCTTCAAGGCGCACCTCGAGCATTCGCGCGTTGTCCAGACGGGCGGCTGGGATCACGAAGTTGAGGGTGCGATCCATGTTGGTTCGCATGAGCGCGTATTCGTCCTCGCGAGCGCTGCCGTCCAACGGATCAGCGACGACATCAACAGTCGACGAGCCCGCGTTGGGGCCGGTCGCCATGTTGGCCACGGTGTCATCGTCGTAGGTGACTCGCACCGACATGCGGGCGGTGTAGTCGGCGCGATCGGCTCCGTCCGCCAAAGGATAGAAGCGCACCACGGTGTCGCGCTTGGCGATCAGCCGCACGGTGCTCGCGCCGGTGCGATCGGTCGGGAACGAGGAGATCGTAAACAGGCGGTTCTGGACTCCCTGGTTGATCTCCACCCGCTCGACCGTCACGTCGGCCGGCGGCGCCGGCAGATCGAGGTCGAAGTTACGCTGCGCAGGCGAGCAGTTGCCAGCACTGTCGCAGCCGGTGACGCGCACCCGATGGTCGCCTTGGAGATCGCGGTCCAGGGAAACGGTCCGCGTCCCGCTGTAGGGGTTCGAGCACGCGCCCGAGACGACAGAACCACAGTAGTCCATGGTCGCTACGATCGTGCCGGTGCCCAGATGAATGATGTCACCCTCGACCGAGAAGAGGTCGACGTTGTCCGAAGCTGTCACCTCGACCTCTACGTTGGGAGCGGTGCGCGTGACACCGGTCCCGGGGCGGTCGATGCGCACAGTCGGCGGGATGGTGTCGGGCGGTGGCGGTTCACTACCACCCGTGAATCGCAGGTCGTCGATCAGCGCGAAGTTCGACTCCGAAGATTCGGTCACGACGAGCTCGACACGCCGAATGGTGCCGAAGCCGTCGCTCACCTGCAGAAAGCGCCAGCCAGAGCTCGAGGGTGTCGACGGAATCGCCACCGAGTCGGTGTCGAGTACGAAGCCCGACGAGCTGAAGGCACGCAACACCGCGGTGCGAGCGACCGAATCATCCTGCTCCGAGCGCACGTAGAGCGAGACCGCCTCCTGGCCGTCGCTGAACGTGGCCTCGAATCGATCCCGCATGAACTCGCCGTCGAACAGCGGCACGACGACGTTGGGAGCCGATCGCGCACGGCTCGTGGACGTGACGTTGACTCCATTCGGAAACGTGACGCCGCTCGACGACAGCTGGGTCGTCAGCAAGGTCCCGTTGGAAAAGGAGTCGAAGTCGACAGTGGTCTGGGCTCCCGCAGCAGAGGCGAGAGCCACGGTCGCAATCAGGCACAGGCGAAAGCCGGCGACGGCTCGCCCCGTTCCGCAACGGGAACGACGATTGTTCAAATGGTTGGACACGTTACTCTCCTGTAGTCGGTAGGGGATGCACCTGTCCGATCGGCGTCTGGGGGATCCGATTCGTTACAGGGCGTTACCGCCAGCTACGGACTAGGCCAAAAAATGGGCCACTCCAGACCCGCGAGACCGGGACCCGAGACCAGGCGAGCGCGAGCCCAGGAGAGAGGACGAGGCCCAGATTCGACTCAGTCGAGCAGAACGTGGTTGCCCGGGCCGTCCGGGGGTGCCCAGTGGGCGTCGGCCGGCGTTCGGGTCACCTGCCGCCAGGGATGGGAAGGTGGCGGTTCGATCCGGGTCCGACGCACGACGTTGTCCCTCGAGAAGCCGCCGTGGAAATTGACGTCGGTTTCGAGAACGCTGTCGGTCACCAGATTGCGTGCCGCGCTCCACTGGAAGACCACATGGCGGACGTTGCGCACCTCGGCGCGCTCGAGGTGACAAGCCGTGCTGCGCGCGAAGCGCACGTAGCCGGTCCCACCGTCGCCCTTGTTCCAAGCGCCGTCGACGACCACGTCGGTCGCAGAGATCTCGATGCTGCTCTCGAAGTTCAGCGGATGCCTTCCCGCCATGACGATGTCGACGTCACTGACGACTCCGTAGCCAGCCCAGGTGAAAGAGATCCCGTCGACGAGAAAGGCAGGGTGGAGATTCTCGTATCGAGCGTGGGCACTCGCCGGATCGTGACCCGGAACCTCGACGGTCACCGTCAGCGCGGAGAGGCTGACACCCTCGACCAATTCGACCGGTTCCACGACCGCGGACTCCGGATACTCCATCTCGAGCGGCTGGCCAAGGAGGACGTAACGGTCCGCGCCGGAGTCGGCAGCGACGATGGACTGTCTGAGCCAAGGGTAGGGTCGATTCCACTTCTGAGAGCCCAGGTTGCCCATGAAGTCCTCGGTGTTGGGAGCCCCCACCCAGAGATGCCGAGTAGTCGGCGACTTCTCTCCGGGAGCCAGCTCCACCACTGAATCTCCGGCCAAGAGTCGGTCAGCAACGCGCGCCCGTGTGCTTCTGTCGCGACCAGGACCGCGAACTGCGATCACGGCGTCGCCAACGCTCGACGGAAAGCGACCGACGAGACGGGTTCGCGTGCGACCGGCACCGACGACCCGAGTGTGCGAGCGATCGATAACCAGCGGCTCGTCGAGCACGATCCGACCAGCCGGAAGTCGCAGCTCTGCAAGGCCGCCAGCGGGCAGGGCGGCGAGAGCCTCACGCAGAGCCTCCGAGTCCGAATCTTCGTCGTCGCCACGAACACCATAGTCGGAGGCGTGGATCACCCGCGCACCGAGTGCTGGCGCTTCGGGAGAAAACACCTGTTCGCCCATGGTGGCCGCCCACGCCAGTCGAGGCATCGGTGGAAGTTCGAGCACACCAACCGCGAGAGCCACCGCAACCAGGAAGATCAATCCCGACATGGTGGTTTGAAAGCCGGGCATCAGCCGCCTGGGCCAGGAGGTGCCACCGTCGGTCGACTGGCCTCCACGCGCCTTGCCCCACGTCTGACGATCCAGGCGGAAGAGCACCCAGATCTTGACGATCGCTCCCATCCACTGCGTGTAGAAGAGCTGAGGAAGGTGGATCATCGACATCCGATGACCCTCGAGAGCCAGCAGCACGAGGTAGAGCATGCGCGCGCACGTCGCCCCGAACAGGTAGAAAACCAGGTAGTAGGGCGACGAGAACAGGGCGAGGAAGATCGCCCCGATCGGCCCCACCAGGGACGTCCACATGGACAGTCGCTGGTCGACGAGGCACCACCAGATGAAAAAGCCCATCGGTTTGGGGCCCAGACGGATCGCGCGGCCGTTGTTGCGCAACATGTTGCCGAACCACCGATACATCTTGGCCATGCTCTGCCGGATGGGCTGATCGCCTGACGACTCCATGCAGAAGACCAGCGCATCGGGGACGTACAACATCTCCCAACCACGCTCGAGCAGGTAGTACCAGGTGGACTTGTCGTCGCCAGTCAGGAACCGGAAGCGACCGTAGAGCCAGTGATCCAGCTCGTCCTTCTCGAGGTATTCGATGAACTCTTCAGTCACCGCTAGACGCGTCCTGAACACAGAAAACCGACCGGTGAGGGTCAGGACTCGTCGCGACAGGGCCAGCGAGCGCATCAGGCGGTGTCGCTGCGAGAAGCGCAGCTCGTACCACTTGCGGTACCAGCGAGAGCCCTCGACGATCGACAGCTCGTCCGAGGTCAGCGCTCCGAGCTTCGGATACAGCTTGAACAACGGCAGGGTCTTGGTCAGTGCGCCCGGCCCCATGACGCTGTCACCATCCATGAAAACGATGAGACTGTCTTCATCGTCCTCGCTGAACTTGCGGGCCAGTCCTCTCAACGCATGGCCCATTCCGATCCGCTTACCCTGAGACTGCTTCATCAGGATCACGTCGACGCGACGCCGGAGCGGGTGTTGATCGAGGACACGGAGGAACAGGTCGTCCTCGGCGCCACCAGCGCACGGGATGACGAGCGTGACTCGGCTCGGCAAATCGGCGACCTCGCGAAGGAGTCCGTGGATCATGTGCTGCGAGATCCAGGGAGTCTCCTTGTAGGTCGGAATCATGAAGTAGAGATGGCCCGGATAAGCAGCTTGCGGATCGAGCTCGTCCGCCGCCTTGCGAATCTTCGGAAACGTGACCATCTCGTAGATCCACGCCCGCGCGATGTGCAGCATCATCCAGCTGTAGCGCCACATGCCCAGCAGTCCGAAGACGATCAGCGCGTCCGGGCGAATCTCCCACGCTCGCGCCGGCAACATCCAGAGCACCAAAGCCGCCGCGACGCCGGTCAGTACGACCGTCGGTAGCGCCATGAACAGCGCCTCACCCGGACGAGGACGCGATCGCGGATAGAGGATCATCGGTGGCTCGACCGGCCCGGTACGGGCTCAGTTTGCGGCCGCGGTCAGCGCGGGACCAGGCTCGACTTCCAGCAAGAACCGAGAGGCCATCCAACCCGCTCCACCCGAATCCAGGCGGACGCGAGTCCAAGGACCTGATTGATCGACCGCTTCGACGAGCACTCCAGGCTCCAAGCAGTCGAGCTTGCCGTGCCCGCCACCGGGACCCGAGCGCAGCGACAGGCAGGGCTCTGCCGAGTTGGAGATTCTCAGGCGGTCGACGGTCGCGATCTCGGTGGCAGCTGGCGACCCGGGACTGTCTCCGGAGGCTGGAGATTCCTGTTCCTGTACTGCGACCGCCGGCACGTTGGCAAGCACAGTGTCACTCCCCGGGCTCGACGGAACCGTCGGCTCGGTATCAGCGACCTCCTGATCGAAGGACGGCTGCTCGGGGCTCGCTGCCGGGATGGGTCCCAGGTCCTCGGTCTCGGCTCCGCTCTTCCACTTGCCGATCCAGAAGGGTTTGATCGCGATCCGCATCCGGGCTCTGACGCCCGGCGGCAGCTCGAGCGCGCGATCGTGTAGCTGGACCTTGATGGGTACCATCGTGAGCGAGCTCTCCATGTCCGCAGAGCTTTGCGACGCGGTGCTCAGGCCCTGATGACCAATCGCCGTGATCGTGCCTTGCAGAGCCAGTCGATAGGCCGGGATCTTCACGTCGACGACCATTCCGGGTCTGACCTTGAGAGCTTCGTCGGACTGCAGGCGCCCAACGACAAAGTGTCCACCCTGGGCCTGAAGCGACAGCACGACGTCGCGTGAGCGCAGGAGGTCTCCGACTCGCCTATAGACCGTGTACACCTTGCCGCCGATCGGAGCCGACACCCGCTGCTCTGAGAGGCGCTCGACAGCCACCTCCAGCTCGCGGCGCGCCCGAGCAATCTCGGACTCGGCGACCAACGCGGCCTGCTGAATCTCTACCTTGCGGCCTTCGATCTCTTGCCCACCGAAGTAGCGCCCCTGAGACGTGGCCGTGCGATTGAGTCGAGCAATCTCGAGCTGGGTCATGAGCGCAGCTCGTTCTTCTTCGAGAGCACGACGCTCGGCGAGCGCGATGTCGAGATCTTCCTGCGGCAGGACACCTTCGCGCACCAGCCGCTCTCGGCGCGCCTGCTCGATACCCGCCCGCGAGAGACCGGCCTCGACCCGGCGCAGGTCGGCGCGAGCCCTCCTCACCTGCTCCCCACTGACCGACGTGAACAGGGCCTGACGATCTTGTTCTTCCTCCAGCTGCCCCAACAGGGCGGCATGGCGAGTTCGGGCGGTCTGTAGGCGCGCTCTCGCAACCTCGACCGCAGCCGCGACCTCCGACTCCCGCAACTCGAACAGCACCTGACCGGGCTCGACCTGCTCTCCTTCACCTACCAGGAGCGTGTCGAGGTGACCGTCGGCAGTGGTCGCCACCGAAACGAAGTTACCCATGACGGTTGCGGCCGGAATGTCGATGAACATGATGTTGCGATAGACGAGGTAGCCGAGGCCGAGCAGCAGCACCAGTCCGGTTGCGAGATACACCGTCGCCTTGCGGACCAGGCGACGCTCTCCGATCTGCACGTGCGTGTCCTGCTCATCTTGTAGGAGGTCTTCGAGAGGCTCACTCGGTATTGGGGCGGTGAGAACTCCGAGGGTGTCGCTCACCTCGGAAATGCGACCCTCGATCGCAGATTCGAGCAGGTGCCGCAACGCACGTCTCGCAACGACACTGAGATCGATGAACTTGCATCCGATGGTGTCGCCGGCGCGCCGAACGACGCGAAAGCGCATGGGCAGCGTCAGGTTGAAGTCGGAGAACGACAGAACGAGAGTACCGGCCGCCAGCTCACCGGCCACTTCGCCCCCCAGGAAGTTGTCGATCCGAAACCCCCCGAGCGACCAGTCCGCAGCACGGTACGTGCGACCACCGATGGCCAGGAACAGCGGAATCGTGACGCGGTGGAAGCGACGCTTGTAGTTGGGCTCGAAGACCACCAGAGGAGTCGACGGAGCCCGACCAACCGAAACTTGATCGGGCCGCCCGACGAGACCTTCACCAACCACCTTTGCGGCTGGCTGCGCTGAGCCGTCGGTTTCTGGCTGAGTCACCACGGACTCCTAAAGCTCTTCTTTTCAGACAGTTAGGGGGATTCGCCAAGCGGGATCGAGACCGCGCCGGCGAGGAATCAAGAACAGATCGATTCCTTTGGCAGCCGTATTTAGCAAGAGCTGTGCCAAAACGGAGCTAGTGTCCCCCGAGCTGTCAGTGCTCGCCGATCTGCGCACCGTTAGCCGTCCGAAGAGTCAGTGCACCGACTACTGATTCGCGGATAACTGGAATATCTCTGCCAAATGCTGGAGATTTGCCTCGGATCGGCCGAGAAGATCAGGCGGAGACTCGTCCCTGGTCACCACCAGATCGTCGAGCTGCACTCGCTCGACGACCGACAGTTCTTGGTCCAGTGACCTCTCAGCGTTGGTATCGAGGACAATAATTCGCTCGCTGCGATCGCGGCGCAAATGTCCGACCTCGTGAGCGTCGAGAGCGCCCAGATCGTCGACCGCCTCGTAGCGAACACCCAGCGCGTCCGCAAGGTAGCGAAACCCACCTTCGGCCACCAGAACGGGCGTCGGGCCGGCGTCGAGAGCCGCTCGGAGGTCACGGAATCCGGCATCGAGCGCTTCGAACCTCTCTTGGAGCGCCAACCATCGTTGATCCAGCCTCTGCGAGTCGACTCTCGCCAGCCCGCCCAGGGCCTGAGTCACCCGGGACGCCTGCTGGCGCCATCGGGCGGGATCGTGCCAACTCGCGGCGTCGAACCGCCCGTGGCTGTGCTCCTCCTCGCCGCCAACGTGAGAGTGCCGGTCTGATTCGAGAGGGATCAAGTCCAGATCGGCGGTGGTGTCGACCGTGCGGCTCGGTGGCAGACTGACCTGGTCGAGCCAGGGTTCGAAACCAGCGCCCTGCAAGAGGATCAAGTCTGCTGAAGCTGCCGAGAGTACGTTCTCCGGGGTGGGTACCTCCCCACTCGACCCGCCCAGCACCTCGACCACGACCCCGCCTTCGAGCAACTCGAGCACAAGCCAATGCAAGACGTCAGACGTCACCGCAATCCGAACGGGCTGTTCGAGAACCGTGGTGTCGCCCGCACCCGACTCTGCCGAGTCCGCCGTGCGTGCGTCGCCACAGGCCAGCATCAGTGGCCACCCGCTCACAAGGCACCAGACCAGCGTACGCGCCAGGAGGCCCGGGCCGAGGGCTCGCCGACGAAGTCGGCGCAAGAACTCGGGGCGAGAGCACCGATCGTCGGTCACAGCACGTCGTTCAGCCATTGCAAGGCTCCTAGTGTCGCCAGACCTGCGGTCACGAGAGCCGCAGAGCTCAACAGTACGATCTCACTGCCGACGATCAATGCCACGCGACCCCGTGCGCAACCCATGCGCTCCATGAGCTCCACCTCTCGCCGCCGCGACCTGAGACTGAGCGCCATCACCAGACCAAAAAAGGCCAGCGTTGAGACCACGATGAGACCGAAATAGGCCACGAGCACATCGCGAGCACGCAGAACGATCCCGAGAACAGTCCTGACGATGTCTGCAGGAATCACGGCTCGCTGAAGCTCCTCGAGCGCATAGTCACCCAACAGCAGGTCTCGCGCCTTGTCGGTCGACGGAAAGAACAAGAGCGCGCTGAGCGGAGCATCGCTGCGCCCACCGTGCATGTGAAAGCTCGCCCGGGTCTCCGGGGTGATCTCCGAGAACAAGAAGATCGCCGCGGAAGCCTCTACCAGATCGTCACCCGACTCCCGCTCCGACTCCATCGCTCCCGGGCTCGTGCCGCTCGATGCCAGCACGTCTTCATGCCCGTGAAGTAGGCCGTCGAGCATCCAGGTCGTGCGGATGTCCGTGAAGTACGCCTCGTCGTCGGGCGTCCCGCTGGGCGAAAGGACACCCACGACCTCGAGCACGCTGGGGTAGGCACCCGCGAGGTTGTAGAGATTCGTCAGATCGGTGCGGATCGCGTCCCCCACACCCACGCCCTCCGCGGCGACCGAAGCGCCGACGACCACCTCGCCGAGCAGCGCCGGCAATCGCCCTCGAGAACACACGAGTCGCCTCTGCTCGAAATACTCCGGGGTCGTCCCGACCACCGGCACACCATCGGCGCTGTGACCGATGTGGAGCGGGATTCCGATGCCATCGCGACGCGACACCTCTTCGAGCTCGTCGTAGCTGATCTGGTCGGCGACGCCTCCTCGGAAGTAGAGAGCGGCCATGGTCAAGTCGAACTCGTTGCCTTTCGCACCGATGACGATCGGGGTGTCGCGCGCGCGACTGAGCAAGGCGCTCTCGACACGCTCGGCGGCCAGCCAGGTCACGATCGGCAAGAAGGCGGCCACCGCGAGCCCCAGAATCAGGATCGTCGACCGCACGGGCGACGTACGAATCCAGCTCCAGGCCAGAAAGAGCGCGTCCTTCACTGCCCGTCTCCGGAAAGGGTGCAGCGAGCCACGTCGAGGCGGTCGTCGAAACGCTCGAGGAGTGCAGGGTCGTGGGTTACCCACACGGTTGTCGCGGAGGTCCGCTCGGACCACCTCGACAGCAAGTCGTAGACGGCAAGGCTCTGTTCAGGGTCGAGCCCGGCGGTCGGTTCGTCGGCGAGCAGAAGCGGCGGCGGCACGACCAGGGCCCTCGCGATCGCGACCCGCTGACGCTCTCCCTGGGAAAAACGCGCGGGCGACTCGCGTGCACGCTCACCGAGACCGAGCTCGACGAGGAGCTCGCGAGCGCGAGAACGGGCCTTCGAATCGAGACGGAGCACCGGATTGAGCCGATACGCGAGGAGTACGTTGTCGAGCAGACTCAGGGAGTCCAGCAGCGGGAAGTCCTGAAAGACGAACCCGACCTGGCGGATTCGAAACGCGCGACGCTGGGCTTCTGAAAGGTCGCCAAGCGATTCACCAGCGACGACCAGCCGGCCACTCGTGGGCACGAGAACTCCGGCCAGCAGCTTGAGGAGAGTCGACTTGCCGCAACCCGACGGGCCGTGGAGTGCACACTGAGAACCCGAGCGCAGGCGCCACTCTGCAAGCTGCAGACGAAATCCACCCGCCGACGTCGGGTACTCGAAGCGGAGCGCCTCAGCTTCTATCGACCAGCGATTCGACGCCCCGGCCCCCGCGTCGGTAACGGGACCACCTGACTGCCGCTCTTGCGTGAGGTCCACCGTCAGATCACGTGTCTCCACAAACCACCCTTCCGCTTCCAGGCTCGGTGCCGCACTCGCGAAACGACCCGCACGACCGATGTAGTGTGTCAGCTTCTCGTGCCTCGGCACACCACCACAGGTCGCCACTCGACGTCACGTGACGCCTTATTCAACGAGGAGCTGTTCATGGAGAAACGACCCGCAGGCATCGTCAGAGCAGAGGAGATCCGCGACAAGGCCGCGTCCTTTTCGCACCCGTGGAACGAGATGTCCGAGATCTCTGGAACCCGAATGAGCCAGGTCGCCGGACTGGTCCGCACAGGGGTCTCGAGAGTCACGGTAGCACCGGGGAGAGAATCGTTCGCCTACCACGACCATCACTGCGAAGAGGAGTGGATCTTCATCCTCTCGGGCCGTGCACTCGTCGAGATCGAAGGGGTCGAGTCGGAGCTGGGCCCCGGCGACTTCGTCGGTTTTCCGACGCCCTCCGTCGCCCACCAG
>JANQPS010000275.1 GCA_028285365.1 Thermoanaerobaculia bacterium
GTCGTACTCCTCGAGCAGATGCCTTAGCTCTAGCGACTCGTCACGCTCGAATCCGCGATCGTCGAGCTCGAGAGTGATGCGTGCGAGCTGACGACGCAGGCGTTCCTCGAGGTCACTCGACCACAGATCACCAACGCGCAGACCAAACCGCGACGCCTTGGTCTCGTAGGCCGGACCAATCCCGCGCGAGGTCGTGCCGATCTTGCTCTTGCCTGCCGCCTCCTCACGCGCACGATCCAGGGCGGCGTGGGCTGGTCCGAGGACCTGAGCTCGATCCGAAACGAAAAGCCGGTCGGACACGTCCACGCCTCGCTCCGCGAGCATTTCGAGCTCCTGCTCCAACGCACGTGGCGGGATCACCATGCCGTTGCCGAGAAAGCAGCGCGTTCCAGGGAAGAGAATCCCGGAGGGAATCAGATGCAGCGCGTAGTGCTGGTCCTTGAACTTGACGGTATGACCGGCATTGTTGCCACCCTGGTAACGCACCACGGCGTCGAATGCCGGGCACAGGAGATCGACGATCTTGCCTTTCCCCTCGTCACCCCACTGCATCCCGACCACGACCATGTGTCGGCGGTGGTCCCGATCGATTGGCTGATTCATGGCTCTTGCTCAGTCCGTTCGCTCAAGTTGGCAGTTGGCTCGAATGCCTGGTGTCCCTGATTCCAGTCGAGTCCGGATCATGCTTCCGAAGCCTCATTCAGAAGACCTCGGCCGGACACGAGACGGCGCGTAATCCTACTGTCTTCACTCCCGGACAGGGGCCTGCGACGCCCCGAGTGTTACCAGAACCAACACGCCGACACCAAGGCAGAACGACTCGACCACAGACCAAGGCGGGACCACGCTAGAGGTAGGGAGCCAGCAGCCTGGCCCAGCCGTCGAGGAGTCGGAGACGCAACGGTCGCTGGCGAAGCTCCTCCAGCACGACCGCGCGACCCCGGACTCGCTTCTGTTCGATGAGCTCGTCGAGCTGGCGGTTGAGCTCCACCGAGTGCACCTCGACGTTGAGCTCGAAGTTGAGGCGCAGCGAGCGCGCATCCCAGTTGGAGCTGCCGATGAACGACCAGTCGCCGTCCACGATCATCAGCTTCGTGTGATCGAAAGGTCGAGGTGTCAGCCAGATGCGGCAGCCGCCTTCGAGCACCGGTTCCCAGAGACCTCGGGAAGCCCACCCGACCAGCAGCAGATTGGATTGCTCGGGCAAGAAGATGTCGACGTGGACACCACGTCGCGCCGCAGTCTGGAGAGCAGCGTCGAGGCCGTCGATCGGCAGGAAGTACGGGGACACGACCTTGACGCGATGTTTGGCGCAGGCAAGCGCTCCCTTGAGAGCCCACTGGATCTTGCCGAGGTCTTTGTCAGGCCCGTCGGGAACCCCGCGAGCGTCCATCTGCCCAACGTAGTCGAGCTGTGGGAACCAGATCTCACCCTGAAGGCGCTCGTGACTAGCAAACAGCCAGTCCTCCGCGAAGACCTCCTGCAGATGGGCGACCACGGGGCCTCGAAGACGGAAGTGAACGTCGTCGATTGCGCCGAGACTGCCAGCCGGGAGACT
>JANQPS010000285.1 GCA_028285365.1 Thermoanaerobaculia bacterium
CCCGGACGTCGACCTGGGCGATGCAGCTCACACTCTTCAGACAGCTCGCCAACACTTCCAGCAGCGGCGCGCAGTGGTCTGCCGCGATCGGGAAGACGCCGGCTCGGTGCTCCTCGACGCCGACTCCAACCGCTATGTGAGGGGCAGCGCCACGGAGCGCGCGCCCAGCATCGTCTTCATGTTTCCGGGAGGGGGCGCGCAGTACGCCGGTATGGGCCTGGGTCTCTACGAGACTGATTCGGCCTATCGTCAGGCCATCGACGACTGTCTGGGCCACCTCGAGCGGGGAATCCTCGCACCAGAAGAGTTCAGCCAGCTGCGCGCGCTGCTGTTTGCGCCCGCCGAAGACCGACAGACCGCCACTCGTCAGCTGGAGCGACCGCTGTTTGCCCTGCCTACGCTGTTCGCCACGGAGCTCGCCCTCGCGCGACTCTGGACGTCTTGGGGATTCGAGCCTGCCGCCCTGATCGGGCACAGCATGGGTGAGTACACGGCAGCTCACCTGGCCGGTGTCTTTTCGCTCGAAGACGCCTTGCGCATCGTGAGCCTGCGTGGTCGCCTGTTCGAAACCCTTCCGCGGGGCGCCATGCTGAGTGTGCCCGCCCCCGTCTCGGCAATCGAAAACGACCTCGGCGACCTGTCGATCGCAGCCATCAACACTCCCGATCTGTGCGTTGCCTCGGGACCGGTCGAAGCGATCGATCGACTGGAGGCGAAGCTCGCCGGGCGCGACCTCGAGTGCCGCCGCGTGCGCATCGACGTCGCAGCACACTCATCGATGTTGGAGCCCATTCTCGACGAGTTCGAGCGCGGCTTCGAGACCGTCACGCTTCGCGCTCCGGAGCTCGAGCTGCTATCCAACGTCACCGGTGACTGGCTCAAGCCCGAAGAGGCCACGGACCCACGCTACTGGGTGAGACATCTCAGGCGCACCGTGCGCTTCGCAGATGGCGTCGGACGACTGCTCGAAGAGCCCGATCGTCTCTTGGTCGAGATTGGTCCTGGCACCACCCTGACCTCACTGGCGCGCCTGCATCCCGAGCTCGCTCAGACCCACTCCGTCGTGTCTTCGCTGCGACATCCTCAGGAGGACGTCGCAGACGAGCAGTTCTTCCTGTCGAGTGTCGCCCGCGCCTGGACCGTAGGAGCGGAGATCGACTGGAGTCGAGCTCACGACGACTCGCGACGCCACATTCCACTGCCCACCTACGCCTTCGATCGGCAGCACTACTGGATCGAGGCCGGGATCCTGGACCAGAGCGCCGAGGCTCCCGAGCTCGAGAAGCTCGAGCATCTCGACGACTGGTTTCAGGCGCCGCACTGGGTGCCCTCGGAGGCGCCAGCCGCCGAAGCCCTGGAACAACAGACCTGGTTGATCTTCGAGGACACCATCGGGCTCGGCGCCCGAATCAGCGAGGGACTCTCGTCGCGTGGCGAACGCGTCATCAGAGTCCGCGAGGGTGATGCCTTCGTAAGGCTCGACGACGGCACCTACCACCTCCCGCCAGAGGGAGGCCGCGACGTTTACGAGCAGTTGATCGACGATCTCGCCGCACGTGAGCAGCTTCCAGAGCGGATCGTCCACCTGTGGTCGGTCACGGTCGACGAGAGCCACCGGCGGGCCTCCAACCTGTTTCACCAGCTTCAAGAACGCGGCTTCTTCAGCCTCTTCTATCTTCTCCAGACCCTGCTTCCTGAGCTGGAGGGACGAAGTCTGGACCTGCGGGCAATCACCAACCACACTCGACGTGTTCTCGACGAGTCAGTCGAGCAGCCCGAGAAGGCGACGCTGATGGGGCCGCTCAAGGTGGCGCCGCGTGAGATCCCGAACCTCGTGACCCAATGCATCGACGTGACGATCGACGGTCTCGACGAGTCCGCCGAGGCGGAGTCCCAGTCGAGTGCGCAAACCGGCGAGCTCACGACGCTGGCCCAAACCCTCGAACGGGAGCTCACGTCTCCCCCGGAGGACGTGGTGATCGCGTACCGCGACGGCCGTCGCTACGTCGAGACCATCGGGCCGGCCGAGCTCGAGCGCTCGACCGAGTCGCCACTGCGCGACGGGATCAACGTCTTGCTCACTGGCGGTCTGGGCGATCTGGCGCTCGAGCTCGCCGAAGAGATCGCAAGTCACTGCCAGTCTCGCCTGGCGCTGCTCTCGAGACGCGCCTTCCCCGCTCGCGAAGACTGGGATGCCTGGTTGAGCGCGCACTCCGCAGCCGATCCCACGAGGCGAGTCATCGACCGAGTTCGTGCCATCGAATCTCTGGGAGCCGAAGTCCTCATCGAGGCGACCGACGTGACCGACATCGAGGCGACCGAAGCTACGTTACAGAGGATTCGCGAACGCTTCGGCCCGATCGGCGGTGTCGTTCACGCGGCCGGAGTTCTCGACGACGCCCCAATCGCGGCCAAGACCGAAGACTCCGTCGACCGCGTCATGGCAGCGAAGCTGCAGGGCACGCTCGTCCTCGCCCAGGTACTCGAAAACGATCCATTGGACTTTTTCGTGTGCTTCGGTTCGACCAGCTCCTGGCTGGGACCCGCCGGTCAGGTCGACTACACCGCCGCCAATGCCTTCCTCAATGCCTGGTCCGAGAGCCGACGAGCCAACGCACTGCCGGCAGTCTCGCTGAATTGGGGCATCTGGAAAGACGCCGGCATGGGTGTTCGGACCGCCGCGCGCCTGCGCGGTCACGACGTCCATCTCGAGGGAGAGCGGCGGCTGACCGGACGACCGCTGGCCCAGGAATGGGGTCATCAGGACGGACGTGATCGGTTCATCACGAGCCTGGACACCAGTCTCTGGTGGCTCGACGAGCATCGTCTGCCTGGTGGAGCCGCGGTCATGCCCGGTACCGGGACCCTCGACGCGATCTTCCAGTCACTTGCCTACCTCGACGAAGCCGAGCAGCAGAGTCTCGAGAACGTCACGTTCCTGCAGCCTCTGCAGGTCGACGACGGGGAGCGGCGCCAGCTGGTCCTCGAGATCGAAGCCATCGACGACGGTGGCGACATCCGGGTGCTCTCGGTGGCAGATGACGAGTCCGACGACATCCTGCACGCTACAGCCAAGCGAACTGCCTCGAGCGATTCGGAAGTCACCCGGCTCCGTCTCGAGGAGATCCTCGAGCGCTGCGGCGGCTGGTCGCCGGAGACCGTTGACGCCGCTGGCGACCAGAGTGGTCTCGTGAAGTTCGGACCGCGATGGCAGGTCTTGCAGCGAGTCGCCTGGGGGAGTGACGAGGCCCTCGCAGAGCTCGCGCTCGACTCGCGCTTCCGGGGCGACTTGCAGAAGCAGCCCTGCCACGCCGCACTGCTGGACCTTGCGACGGGTTTCGGATTCCGCATGAATTCCGAGTCGAGGAATCGCCTCAGCATTCCACTCTCCTATGAGAGCTTCAGCGCCATCCGGCCCCTACCCGCCCGCTTTTTCAGCTGGTGTCGGCTGGTGTCGTCCACCCACGACACCTCTCGCTTCGACGTGACTCTGTTCGATGAGCGCGGCGACCCGCTGGCGCTGATCGAGGGCTTCTCGGTGCGTATCGTCGACCCGTCGGAGGTTACCGCGAGTGCATCACAGACTCCGCACGAGCACGAACCCGCTCCCGAAGACCAGTTTTTCCTGGATATGCTCGAGAACGGCATCACCATGGCGGAAGGTCGCGAGGCATTCATCCGCGTCCTCGAGAGTCAGGCTCCACCAGCGGTCTTTGCGAGCTCGATGGATCTCAATGTGCTCGAGCGCCTGGGCACACATCCGCGAAGCACTTCCGAAGACGGCGGCGTCAAGTTCGAGCGACCCGATCTCGATACCGAGTACGTCGCCCCCGAGGACCCAGTCGAAGAAGAGCTCGTGACCTACTTCGAAGAGCTTCTCGGCGTGGACCAGGTCGGAACGAACGACGCGTTCTTCGACCTGGGGGGCCACTCGCTGATCGCCGTGCGGCTGTTCGCCAGAATCAAGAAGCACTTCGGCGTCGAGCTACCGTTGTCGACCCTCTTCGAGGCGCCCACGGTCAGCGCGCTCGCCGAACGCCTCCGCGAGCACGCGGACGAGTTGGACGTCGCCGGATCCGATCAGAAGTCGAGTCCCCAGTCCCAGTATCAGTACGTCGTTCCTCTGCACCGAGCCCAGGGTAATCCTCTGCCCCCCTTCTTCCTCGTCTCGGGCATGCTGGGCAACGTACTCAACCTGCGCTATCTCGCCGGCCGACTCGGCGAACGCCAGCCGGTCTACGCGCTCCAGGCACGCGGCCTCACGGGCGAAGACGAGCCGCATGACGATTTTGTCGAGCAGGCCACCGACTATCTCGCCGAGATCCGTCAGATCCAGCCAGAGGGGCCGTACTTTCTCGGAGGCTTCTCCGGCGGCGGCATCATCGCCTATGAGATGGCGCAGCAGCTCGTCAGCCAAGGCGAAGACGTTGCACGCCTCGTCATGCTCGACACACCGGCCAAGACCCGTGAGCTCAAGCCACTGGAGCGTCTGCACATCCAGCTGATCAAGTGGCGACGAGGTGGGATCCTGTACCCCTTGCGCTACGTCCGAGAGCGCATTGCCTACGAGCGCGACCAGCGCTCAGGGAACGGTGAGGAGCAACACGACAACCCGGCGGTGTT
>JANQPS010000316.1 GCA_028285365.1 Thermoanaerobaculia bacterium
CCGCTGACCATGAACAAGACGCCAGCGCCATTTCCGTTGGCAGGTTGGACGACGTCGTAGGTCAGGGCCATGCCCATCTTGTGACCGTAGACGCGATCGGGGTGCAACTCGTAGAGGGTCACTGCGCCTGCTGGCAAGCTGACGAGCAGGGCAAGGGCGGCGGCGAGTCCGACGAGCGAGCGGGTCCGGGTGCTGCGGTCCATGGCGGCTCCTTTCGCGACCCTGACGACGCGGCAGCCAGAGGCGTGCGGCGGTCGCCGGGGTGGTTGTTGTCGAGTCGTAGTTGTCGAGTTGGATTGGCGAACAGTCTATCGCTCCGGAGATGATGAGGTGGAGATCATGGGTGACATCCGCAGATCTTCGACGACCGTAAGCTCCCAATGAAGGCTCGGGCGTTGCCCTTTATCTCCGCGAACGAACTCCACGGGAGCCCATCATGTCGACTCGATTCCAACCCTCCTCGGTACTCGCCTCGTGCGCGGGCGGTCTGCTCCTCCTCGTCAGTACCGCCTGTGGTGCGGTTGCTGCCGACGATGCCGGGCTCGACGAAGGCGCGCCTGGCACACGCATCGAAGCTCGCGCGGCTGGAGACTGGCAGAAGCCGTCGCGCGCCGAGCTCAAGGAAACGTTGACACCTCTGCAGTACCGGGTCACCCAGCAGGACGGCACCGAGCCGCCGTTTCGTAACGCGTACTGGGACAACAAGCGTGACGGCATCTATGTCGACATCGTGTCGGGTGAGCCGCTGTTCAGTTCGCAGCACAAGTACCGCTCTGGAACCGGCTGGCCGTCGTTCTACCAGCCGCTCGTGGCAGAGAACATCGTCGAGAAGGTCGATCGGAAGCTGCTGGTCAAGCGGATCGAGATTCGCTCGAAGATCGGGGACTCGCATCTTGGCCACGTGTTCAACGACGGCCCGGCTCCGACGGGGCTGCGCTACTGCATGAACTCGGCTGCCCTGCGCTTCATCCCCAAAGAGCAGCTGGCTTCAGAAGGCTACGGAGAGTTCGCGAGTCTGTTCTCCGACGAGTAGGCGGCTCCAGGAGGAGGCGGAGCCCCGGTGACAAGGCTCTACTGCGGCCCGGCCTCGGAGGGTCCCCCCGCGCTGACGCTGTAAGATCTCGTCAGCGAAAAAACGGCGGGTCGGTGGCCTCGGTTGGTGAGGGCATGGTTGCTGAGGTTAGGGTTGGTGAGGTTACGGTGGCTCGCATGGCGGAGGTATGAACGTGCCGAGACTCGATCTGTATCGGGACCAGGAGCTCTTCATCACGGTGAAGGTCCAGGACGCCGAGCTCCTCATTGGTCGCAGCGAAGACTGCACGATCCAGTTGCCTGACGAGAGGGTGTCTCGTATCCACGCGGCGATCCGTTTTGATGGTGGGAGGCACGTTTTGGAAGATCGGAGCCGCAACGGGACTCGGGTGAATCACGAGCTCGTCAAGGAGCGCAAAACGCTCGATGGCGGCGACCGGATCTACATCTCCAAGTACGTGGCGATCTACCAGCCCGACGGGGCGCCGGCCACGAACCTGGCGCGCGAGCAGACTCGGTCGGTCTAGAGTCAGCTCGGGTTTCGACGCATGCGCGTTTCACTCGTCGTGGAGGGCTTCGCGAGGTGCTATTCGCGTGGCACGCCACGCAGGCAGGGTGGTTGCCGCCAGGGCGACCAGGGTGAGGATGATCAACACCGCGCCGTAGGCGGCCGGGTCGGTGGGCTCGACACCGTAGAGCAGAGAGCGTAGGAGTCGGGTGAGACCGAGACTCGCCGCGATCCCGATCGCGAGTCCGGCGCCTGCCAGCAGAGCTCCTTGTGCAAGCACCATGCGCAAGATGTTGCTCCCGTCAGCGCCGAGCGCCATTCGCAGGCCGAGCTCCTTGCGGCGGAGCGACACCGAGTGCGACATGACTCCGTAG
>JANQPS010000322.1 GCA_028285365.1 Thermoanaerobaculia bacterium
CGCTGGCTCTCGTGATCAGCAGACCGTTCACGGCCACCAGCACGTCCCCCTCTTCGATCTGACCACCACCCGGACCACGCGGGTCGATCGCGCGCAGCCACGGCTCGGTGGTCAGCTCGAAGACAGGCCCAGCCTCGGAGGCTCTGGGGCCAAAGCGGCACACTCCACCCGGGCAGTGATAGGCGTCGACGCCGATCGAGCTGTACTGACGCTCGTCGCCACATTCAGCACCTCGAGCGCTACCTTGCGCGCTCATCGGAGCGGCCAACAACAAGCAGGCCAAGCCCAGGACGGAGGCCACGCTCCATTCCCCAATCTTCAGCCGTTCAGCGAACATCCTGAGTCTCCGAGCGTGCTCTTACGCGGAGCAGGTCGAGCAGCTCGTCTGACAGTTGGAGCTCGTCACCAGCACCCAGAGCCTCACCGCCGCCATTCACACCACCATCCTCCGCCGACACCAGAAGCTCAGCTACCGCGCCCGAGAGCACCGCGAGCGCCACCTCGCGCGCCTGGCGGCGTTGCTCGGGGGTGAGCTGCGCGTTCATCTCCGAGAACAGCGCCAACGACGACACGTAGCTGGTACCGGCCTGCTGAATGGACAGCGGCACAGACCGCGGCTCGAGCTGAGTCAATGCTCGCGAGGTCGTCGATCGGGCGGTGGTGGCAACCACGAGATCGTCGCTTGCGGGCTGAGGCGTCGAGGGGTTCCAGCGTCCTACCGTCACGCCACCGGCAAACAGCAAGACTGCCGCTGCAGCCTGAAGCAGCCACCGGCCGGCCCGCGGCGGTGGCGTCATCCCATGCGGCACCGCCGCACCCGAGCGAGGGCTGAGGTCGCCACCTACCGACTGCGCAATCCGTTGACGGATCTCGGTGGCAGGGAACTCGGCTCTAGGACTCGCCTCGGCCAGCTCTCTCGCCAACTCATCGAGCTCCTCATGCTGCTGGTCACCGTAGTCCTTGTCAGGGCCGCTCATCACTCCACTCCTCTTTCCGGATCTTCTTCGGTCCTCGCCTCACCGCCGCCCTGGCCTCGCTCCCCACCGAGCTCCACCCTCATCGTCTTGCGAGCTCGTGAGAGCCGGGCTTTTGAGGTTCCCACTGCGATCTCGAGCATCTCGGCGATCTCACCGTGCGTGTAGCCGTCCACGTCGTGCAGCAGCAACACCATCCGGTGCGCCTCATCGAGACGCGCCAGCGCCCGATCGAGCGCCAGCCGACGCGGAGCCTTCGCCGGCGTCACGAGGCTGAGCCCGTCTTCGACCGTTCGACTGTGCTGCGCTCGCACCCGCCGCCGCCTCAGAGCGTCTCGCCCGACGTTGGCGGCAATGCGAAACACCCAGGCCTCTACCGAGCCACGACCGTCGAACTGGGCCAGCGCGCCATGCACTCGCACGAACGCGTCGTGCGTGAGATCAGCCGCTTCTTCCGAGTCGCCAGTGAGCCGGTGAAGCAGGCGAAAGACGCGCTCGCCGAGGGACTCGTAGAGAGATTCCCAACGCAGCACGGAAACTGACGACGTCGAGTCGTCTCGAGTGGCAGCCAGACGAATGGTCATGGCGCCAATCTGCTTTGCTCGAGCTGAATGATGGACTCCATGTGGCAATCGAGGCTCTCGGCCGGGCCCTCGTGGTCTGCGGTGAATCTTGCTGACGACCAATCTCACAACGCATGACGGCCAGGCCTCGGGAAGGGTTGCGAGGGATTCTCGAGACGATGTGCCAGCCCTCATCCGGCGGACAGCTCTCTCGCCGGGCCGGAAGGGTCGCCGGCCTCATGGCGAAGCATGGTCATCAACGCGCCGCCAAGCCGGTCGATCTCAACGTCGCGGCGGCAGCCGAGCTTTCGGGGCTCGCCGTGCATCACTACGACGCCCACTACGAGCGGTGAGTAGATCACGAGACAGCCAACCGAATGGGTTGCTCCAGCCAGGAGTCTGGAGTGGTGAGGCCACGGTTCTTCTGATCAACGATATCATTTTGATATGAAAGCACTTCATATACGTGACCTCCCGTTAGATGTCGTCGAGGCCCTCAAACGACGCGCTGCACGCCACCATCGCTCGCTCCAGGGGGAGCTCAAGAGCATCCTGTGCGCCATCGCTTCCGACGAGCCAGCCGAAGAAGGTGTGCCACCGCTGCGTCTGAACCTCTCGGACACACGAGACGGAACCACGCAGTGGCGGCGAGAGGAGATCTACGGCGATGATGGGAGATAACAGCGTTCTCCTCGACACCAACGTTCTCTTGTCTGCAACCTCCCCTGCAAGGTCTGATCACGACCGCGCGTTTGGCGTTCTCGAGAACTGGACCTCTCGAGGACATCGACTCTGTACCAGCGGTCAGATCCTGAGGGAGTACCTCGTCGTCACGACGAGGCCACAAACCGAAAATGGTCTGGGGCTGGATGTAGCTGCCGCGCTCGAGAACGTTGCGCAGCTTTCCTCTCGCATGCGTACCCTGGAGGAGACTGATGACGTCACTCAGCAGCTGCTGAGCCTAGCGGCCGAGCTGGTCGTGACCGGGAAACGGATCCACGACGCCAACATCGTGGCGACCGCTCTGACTCACAAAGTGCCTACGATCTTGACCGCCAACGTCCGAGACTTCGCGCGGTTCGCCGATCGCATCGAGATTCTCAGCCTGGCAGACGTCTGACCTATCTGGGGGACTCTCTAGAGTCTCAGCTCACGCGAGCTGCTGCGATCTGCCACGCCCTGGGCCAATTGGCCGGAACACAACTAGGGTCACTACAACTCAGGGCACTACAACTCAGGGCACTACAACTCAGGGCACTACAACTCAGGGCACTACGGGATTCGATTGAGAGAGCTCTCAACAGCCGTAGCGAGCGGACAGTGCCCAGCAAACTCGACACTTCTCACTCCGTCGAGTTTTATCGACAGAATACTACCTGTCGACTAAACTCGACACCATGGACTCAGATCTCCTCCTCGAAGTTGCCGAGAGCTGGAGCTACTGGGACTCGGCTCCCGCAGCCACGATCCCTCGAACGCTGCCCCTTCCTCACGAGCTCAGGTCCGACCTCGCCCTCATCGTCCAGGGAGTGCGCCGCTGCGGAAAGTCGACTCTCTTGTCTCAGCTCCTGAGGCGCTACTCGCTCGATCGTCAGCGCGCGCTGTTCATCAACTTCGAAGATCCCAGGCTCAGTGCCGCCCTCGACCACACGACCCTCGACACGCTGGTGCACGCCTTCGAGCACAAGCACGCCGAGTCCGGGTCTCGAGGACTGACCTTCCTTCTCGACGAGATCCAGCACGTTCGCGGCTGGCAGCAGTGGCTTCGCACCCAGCTCGACAAGAGGGGCAGTCATCACTTCGTCGTCACAGGCTCGAACGCCCATCTCCTCTCAGGTGAGCTCGCCTCGTCGTTGACGGGCCGGCATCTGACCGTCGAGCTATTCCCCTTCGACCTCGACGAAGCGCTCACGGCCAATTCAGACTTGACGGTCACCGAGTACCTCGCGGCCGGCGGCTTCCCGGCAGCGCTCGGTTCACTAGACGCCGATCGACTTCTGCGCTCCTACTTCGGCGACATCGTCGAGCGCGACATGCGCGAGCGCGTTGGAGCCCGCTCCAGCCTGCCGCTGCGCCAGGTCGTCCAGATGCTCTTCGAATCTGCCGGCTCGGAGCTCAGCCTCAGACGGATCGCTGCAGCAGCCGGAATCGCCGTCGACACCGCTGCCCTCTACGTCGATGCCGCCGAAAGTGTTTACCTCGTCTTCTCCTGCCCCTACTTCGCCTGGTCGGAGCGCAAGCGGCTGGCGCGCAACAAGAAGTTCTACCCCATCGACACCGGACTGAGGCGCGTTTCGGTCACCCGCACCGGTACCGACCGGGGCAAATCACTCGAATGCGCGACCTTCCTCCTGCTCAGACGCCGCTACCGAGAGGTGTTCTATTGGCGCGGTCGCGGAGAAGTCGACTTCGTGGTCCAGCACGACGGCCGCACGGTCCCCGTTCAAGTGACCTGGGAATCACCCTCCGAACGGCACCTCAGCGCCATCGACTCTTTCCACGAGGAGCACCCGCAGTCCGAAGAAGCCGTCATCGTCACCGCCGAGTCTTATGCCGACGGGGTTCCGGAGCTCCCGGGTGATGCCTGACTCGGTGCGCCCGCAATCAATCGAACGTCGTTATTGAGCGGCAGAAGCTGTAGCGGCACGCCGTTGATCAGCTCGCTGGGCTGATGAGCGCACTGGGTTGATGAGCACACTGGCGCCGCAATCCCGGGTATATACCAGATAGACCATGATATATACTCGGACCAGTGACAAAACGACTCATCGAAATCGACGACCATCTCCTGGCAGAAGCCCAGGAAGCAGCGCGAGCCAAGACGATTCGCGCCACGGTCGAGCACGCCTTGAAGCAGCTCGTGGACCGCGAGAGAGCTATCGAGCACGTCGAACGACTGCGCAGACCCGGCGCGCTCGATCTCACCCGAGTGGAGCAGGCTCGCGAACCCAAGATCACGGCCATGGCCGATGTCCACGACTGAGCAGTATCTAGTCGACACGTCAGTCCTGGCGCGCGCGACGCAGGCGATCGTTGGCGAAAGACTTCTCGCACTCGCTGAAGCAGGTCAGCTGTGGACTTGCCGAGTCCTGGATCTCGAGGTCATCTATGCAAGCAAGGCGCGGGACGTCCCCAGCATCATTCGCGAGCGACTGTCGTTGCCCGAAGCCGAGATCACCACAGCTACCATGAACCGCGCCGTCAGAGTCGCCGGGCTCATGGCGCAGCACGGTCATCATCGCGGCGCCAAGCCGGTCGACCTCATGGTCGCGGCCGCGGCCG
>JANQPS010000323.1 GCA_028285365.1 Thermoanaerobaculia bacterium
CACCGGAGGTGACGTGGCCCAAGCTGGAGGGCTGGTCGATCGGCGAGCCCGACCTCGTGCTCCAGCTTCCGGAGCGCTACTTCGTCACCGACGACGCGGAAGACGAGTACAAGTACTTCCGCCACACTCTCACCGGGGACCAGCTTCCCGAAGATCGCTGGATCCAGGCCTTCGAGTTCCGCCCTGGTAGCTCGGCCGTCCACCACATCATCCTCCTTCCTATCGGCGGAATTGCACCAGGTACCGACGCCACGAGGTACGCGGACGGAATCGGGCGACGGCTGCGCGCCGGCACCGAGCTCGTCTGGCAGATGCACTACCACAAGGAGCCAGGTCCTGGGACCGGCGTCTGGGATCGCTCCGAAGTGGCGATCAAGTTCTACCCCGAGGACAGAACCGTCGAGTTCCCGATCCGTGACGCCGAAATGGGCAACTACGGATTTGCCATTCCGCCTGGCGCGGCCGACTACTCGGTCGCCACGAGCCATCGCTTCAGCAAAGACTCGCAGATCGTGTCGTTCGCTCCGCACATGCACCTGCGCGGCAAGTCTGCCCATTACGAAGCGATCTTCCCGGATGGGCGGCGGGAGACGCTGCTCGACGTTCCGAACTACGACTTCAACTGGCAAACGACCTACACCTACCGCGAGCCGCTCTTCGTGCCCGAGGGCACCCAGGTCGTCGTCACGACCACGTGGGACAACTCGTCAGACAATCCGAACAACCCGGATCCCACAAAAACCGTGCGCTACGGCGAGCCCACAACCGACGAGATGAGTTTTGGCTACCTCGAGTACATCGACGCGAAAGATCATGGCGGGGGCAGTGTTCAGGCCACACGAGCGTCGACCCAGTCCTCTTCGGTCTGGCGATCGGCGAAGCACGGCTTCTCGTTTGCCATCCCTGAAGGCATGGTCGAAGACCCCAGCGCCGACGCGCTCGCCGGCTGGAGCTCCACCGAGCTCATCCCGGCGGTACAGATCGACGCCGAGGCCTCGCCTTTTGCCCTCTCTCCGTCCGAGTGGGGTCAGGCCATGGTCGCCGAGCTCGGGGTGTCCAGCGGAGCGAGCGTCGTGCGCTCCGAGCAGGTCACCCTGGACTCCGGATCGACTGTCGCCGAGATCGTGATCGAGTGGTCGTACGAGGGTTTCCCACTCACCTCACTCGTCTGGGGAGCCCACCACGAAGGCTCCCTGATCTCCGTCTTCGTGAGCCACCTTCGAGGCACGGATCTGGAGATCCTGCGCAGTCTGGCAGAGGGCTTGAAACTCGAGACCAGCGACCGACCGGAAGCGTAGCCCAGAGGTTACGCCAGACCGGGGCGCGAGCAGCCCGTCCTCGAAGGCTGCTCGCGCCCTCTCCTTCAGATCCCCGTCGACAACTCGGGTCATCAACTCGGTCATCAACGAGGGTCAACAACTAGGGAAGGTCCCACTCTCCGAGATGCCCACCCTCGAAGTGACTCTCGAAGATCAACGGGTCGACACAGCTGCCGTCGCAGCACGCCGTGCACGTGATCGACAGCTGATATCCCTCGTCCGCGTCGTAGTCGTTGATGTACTGGCGCACGAGCACGTCCATGCTGCCTGGCTGGTCCGCAGTGAACTCGATACGCGAGGCTGCACCCGCACCGCCGTTGTCATCGGTCATCAAAACCGCACCGCAGCTGCGCCTCAGCTCGAGCACGGTGTCGGAGCCGCCAATGAGGTTGCTCGTCTCCATGACGTAGGTCGCGCCCCTCACGGCACTGAACCGTCGCCAGTCGGCGTCACAGGACTTGTGGGTCCTGAGGCTCGGCAGGCTGACCTGCGTGCTGCCGCAAACGTCGTCCGGC
>JANQPS010000331.1 GCA_028285365.1 Thermoanaerobaculia bacterium
ACTCTTCGGCGTCCTCGCCGAGCGACGCCACGGCGGTCGCAACGAGGCTGGTGTTGGTGTAGCCAGCGTGAATCGAGTTGACTCGGATCGGGTAGCCGCGCCTGGCGCAGTCGACGGCGACGCACTTGGTCATCGAGCGGACCCCGCCTTTGGTCGCGCTGTAGGCGGGCAGCATCGGCTCGCCGATCATCCCTGCAATCGACGAGTTGTTGATGATCGAGCCACCGGTCTCTTTCATGACTCGAACGGCGGACTGCATACCGAAGAAGACGCCGTCCAGGTTGACCGCGTTGACCGAGCGCCACTGTTCGAGCGTGGTTTCATCCACGAGGGCGAAGTCGCCGATGCCCGCGTTGTTGAAGAGGACGTCGAGGCGGCCGTGGCTTTCGACGATCCCGTCGACGATTTGATCCCACTGCTGTGGATCCGTGACGTCCTGCTGTCTGGTCTCGACGCTCAGGCCTTGCGCGCGGGGAGCCTCCCAGGCTTCTTCGAGAGCGTCCTCGCGAAGGTCGGTGGCGACGACCGTGCCGCCCTCGCGGGCAAAACGCTCTGCGCTGGCGAAGCCGATACCCGAGGCTGCTCCGGTGACGAGAATGACCTTTCCTTCGAATCGCTTCATGGAGTCTCCGAACGCAGTGTTGCGGTGTTGGTGCGGTGGTGGTGCGGTGTTGCTACGGTGGTTGTGCGGTGCTGGCCAGTGCCTTGGACTGGCGCAGAGGTTGTCTGATCTTCGAGAGTCGAGGATGATGATCCTATGCGGAGCCCCTGCACATCACTACGTGGCCACGCACCAGCACTCCTGCCGGCACTCCCGCCGACACTCTCGACGCCAAGACAACCGGCCGTAGGAGGTCGAGCGCCGTGAGGTGGGTTCGCAGTGCCGCGGTGGTCTTGGCCGTCGCGGTGTTGTCGATGGGCCTGGCCAAGCGGCAACAGACTGGTCGAATCACGCTGGAAGAGCCGGTCCGGGGAGTGACCATCTCGACGCATCGTGGGGGCCGCGAGTGGGGAGACCCGCGGGTCGTGAAGCCGACTCTCGCGGCGGTCGAGGCGCTGGGCACGAATTGGGTGGCGTTTCACCCGTACGCCCGGATCGATGAAGACGGCACGGTGCGCTTTCGCGAGTGGTCGTCCGACGATCCTCCGGCGTTTCTGACCGAGCCCATCAGGCAGGCGCACACGGCTGGTCTCAAGATCTTCATCAAACCCCATCTGGCCTACTGGGGCTCACCTTTCAGCTGGCGCGGCGAGATTCGTTTCGAGGACGCAGCCAGCTGGGACCGCTTCTTCCGGACTTACGAGCGTTGGATCGTCGCCGTCGCCCGTGCAACGCGAGCCGCAGACGCATTTGCTGTGGGAACCGAGCTCGACCAGACGCTCGCGCACTCGTCGGCGTGGCGAGAGATCGTCCGGCAAGTGCGACGAGAGCACGACGGGCTCCTGACCTACGCCGCCAACTGGACCGATTTCGAGAAGGTGGACTTCTGGGGTGATCTCGATGCCGTCGGAGTCCAGGCCTACTTCCCGTTGGTCGAGCCTTCGGGCGCGACGTCCGACGCCGGTCGACCACCGACAGAAGACCAGTTGGAGGCCGCCTGGACGCAGCTGATGGACCGCATGTCGGCCTATTCACGACAGCACGACAGGCCGGTTCTGTTCACCGAGCTGGGCTACAACCGTTCGTGGAACACGGCCCGCGAGCCGTGGAGCTCACAAACCGACGGTCCAGACGCCGAAGCCTTGCAGCGTCTGTGTACCCGCGTCGCGTTGGAGGCCATCGAACGGGAGCCGAGCGTGCTGGGCGCGTTCCTCTGGAAGTGGTTCCCCGAGCCGCGCCCCGTGGGTCGAGACTTTCAGCTCGCGGCACCAGGGATGCGCGAAACGATTCGCTCGGTCTGGAGAGAGGCTACGGGGCCCCGTAGAGCTCGATGAGCGACGCACCGCGCGGTCGCCTCGGCCCGCTGCCCCGTCTCCGCCGCCAGGCCGCTGCGATCTTCGACCATGCGCTCGACGCTGTCGAGCCGAGACGATCCGTGAGTCGCGCCCTGGAGGGCACAGGCGTCTTTGCCGCGGAGGGCGGGCCGGTCGATGTACTGGCCTTCGGCAAGGCGGCACCGGCGATGACAGCGGGAGCGATCGATGAGCTCGAGGAGCGGGTTGGTGGCGTGCTGGTCGTCAGCCCTGAGTCCGGACGGGCACAGCTGCCTTGCGAGAGCGAGCGGCTCGGGATTCGGTGGCTGCCGAGTGATCACCCCGTGCCGAGCGAGCGCGGTGAGCGGGCAGCCTGCAGCGTCGAGACGTTCTGTTCCTCTTCGCGCGACGACCTCCTGGTGCTGGTTTCTGGTGGAGGCTCGGCGCTCCTGCCGGCGCCGGCGGAAGGCGTCTCACTGACGGAGAAGAGCGCTACGGCGTCGCTGCTCATGGAGGCTGGAGCGTCGATCGACGAGCTCAATGTCGTGCGCAAGCACCTCTCCCGGCTCAAAGGCGGTCAGATGACGCGTCATCTGAGACCGAGGCTCCAGGCCCACTCGAAAGTGCTGGTGCTGGTGCTGTCGGACGTGGTGGGAGACGATCTGTCGGTGGTGGCTTCTGGGCCGCTGGTTGGTGACCCTTCGACGTTTGCAGACGCCCTCGACGTCCTGGAGCGTCGCGCCTGCCTCGAGAGGGTTCCGGTTCGAGTGAGGCAGCGGCTGGAGGCGGGTGCGAGGGGAGACATCCTGGACACGCCAAGTCCTGGTTCCGAGGAGCTGGCGGGTGTCGAGCACCTGATCGTGGGTGGCAATGAGATCGCGCGCACGGCAGCCGCAGTGAAGGTCCGAGGGGACTGGCCCAAAGTGGTCGACGTCGACGTGCCGCTCTCGGGCGAAGCGCGCGCCGCAGCCGGGGCCCTCGTGCTGCAGGTCGCGGAGCGGCTCGGCGCGATCACGCGGTCAGGCACACAGACAGGCCCAGTGGCACGACGAGAACCTCTGGCGCTCGTAGCGGGTGGCGAGACGACGGTGACCGTGCGGGGCTCCGGACGCGGGGGTCGCAACCTCGAGCTGTCTCTGGCTTTCGCCCTGGAGGCCGAGCGGTTGGATCTCGGGCGGCCTTGGGTGCTGCTGAGCGCAGGCACGGACGGGGTGGATGGCCCCACGCCGGCCGCCGGAGGTTTGGTGGACTCCGAGACGCTCGAGCGAGTGAGGCGCGCCGGGCTCGATCCGACGGCTGCGCTCGACGACAACGATAGCTATTCGGTTCTCGACAGAGTGGGAGACACCCTCGTCACCGGGCCAACTGGCACCAACGTCGCTGACCTGGTCATTTGTCTCGTCGGGCTCGACGAGGAGCACGCCGCGCGGTAGCGTCTCGGTCTTCCCCACGCTCGGCGTGTTGCGCGAAGTCCGAGGCGGCGGGGTTCAAGGGACAGGTGGTCGAGGTGACAGGGTAGTCAGGGAGACTTCCGATCATGCGAGTGGCGTTTGTTGGTTGGCGCGGAATGGTGGGTTCGGTCGTGCTCGAGCGTATGCACGCGGAGTCGGACTTCGAGCACTTGGAGGAGATCGTCTTCTTCTCGACGTCGGACGCTGGTGGAGAGCCACCGCTTGCGGAGGCTCCACCACTCGGTGATGCTCACGACATCAGCAGGCTCGCGACGTTCGACGTCGTGCTGACCTGCCAGGGCGGCTCCTACACCAAACAGGTCCACCCGCAGCTCAGGGAGCTCGGCTGGCAGGGTTTCTGGATCGATGCAGCTTCGGCGCTCCGGATGGACGAGAGCGCCGTCATCGTGCTGGATCCGGTCAATGGTGGGCGCATCGAGTCGGCGCTCGAGTCAGGGTGCCGTGACTTGATCGGCGGCAACTGCACCGTGAGCCTG
>JANQPS010000338.1 GCA_028285365.1 Thermoanaerobaculia bacterium
CTCGTGGCGAGACCAGATGGAAGCACTTGCCGACGACTTCCAGGTCGTTGCCATCGACCAGCGCGGCTACAACAAGAGCGATCAGCCCGCAGGCGAAGAGAGCTACAACATGCGCAACCTGGTGGGTGACGTCGCTGCGACCATCAAGAGTCTCGGGAAGGACAAAGCCACCGTCGTCGGCCACGACTGGGGTGGCGCGGTTGCGTGGCAGGTTGCACTCAACCTCCCGGACATGGTCGAGCGACTGATCATTCTGAACCTGCCACATCCCAACGGCCTGGCACGCGAGCTCGCATCCAACGAAGAGCAACAGCAAAACAGCGACTACGCGCGTAAGTTCAGGGAAGGCAAACCCAGCGACCCGGACATCTTTTTCGGTGCCCCGATGAACGCCATGACGCTATCGATGTGGGTCCGCGACCCCGAAGCCCGCAAGCTCTACCAGGAGGCGTTCGCGCGCTCCGACTTCGACGCGATGCTGGCCTACTACAAGCAGAACTACAGCTTCACCCAGGACCCCGACAACCCGCTTCCCAAGCTCGCCATGCCGGTTCTCCAGTTCCACGGGCTCGAAGACACGGCACTGCACTCTGACGGACTCAACAACACCTGGGACTGGATCGACTCCGACTACACCCTCGTCACCGTCCCCGGCGCCGGACACTTCGTCCAGCAGGACGCTTCGGAGCTCGTCTCGTCGACGATGAAGTGGTGGCTGCTCGCTCGCAAGGACGCTCAGTAGTGCCTGCTGGGAGACAGCTCGTGATCGCCGACGGCCACACCAGAACGACGCACAGCTGCATAGCCGAGATGCTCCATCCAGAGGTGACGGCATGATGAAACTCTTCTGGTGCCCTCAGACCCGCGCGGTCCGAGCCCTCTGGATGCTGGAAGAGCTCGGCGAGCCGTTCGAGCGAGTGACGATCGACATCCGCGACGAGTCCCGCGCGCCCCACCCCGAGTTCGACGTTGCTAGCCCCATGGGAAAGGTGCCGGCCCTGGTCGACGGCGAAGTGGCGATCGCTGAATCTGCTGCCATCTGCCTGTATGTTGCTGATCGATACTCCAGTGGGAACCTCGCACCGGCGATCGACGATCCCGAGCGCGGACGGTTTCTCTACTGGATGTTCTACACACCCGCAGCGATCGAGCCCGCCATGAGCGAGAAGATCACCGGAACCGAGCCCAACAAACTGTCGAACGGCTGGGGAGACTGGACGACGATGCTGTCGACCCTGGAGCAGGGTCTCGAAAGTGGCCCGTGGCTGCTCGGCAACCGCTTCACGGCCGCAGACGTCATGGTCGGCTCGAGCGTGGCCTTCATGCGCCAGTTCAACATGCTTCCCGAGTCCGAAACGCTCGGGGCCTACGCCGATCGCTGCCTCGAGAGACCGGCCTACACGAGGGCTCGAGAGGCTGAAGCGATCTGACGCAACTGACCGCACCGCCAACTGACCGCCGCGGCTACCAGCCGCGGCGCCAGTCCTCTCCCTCTAGAACGACGTAGTCGCCCAGCTCGAGGATGGAGCGCGGTTCCACGTACCGGTCTCCGATGAAGATCGCCGAAGCCGACGCCGACACTGACGGTTTCGTCGTGCCCAACGCCGTCCAGGCCGCTCGGGTGAACGAAAAGACCTTGGCTGCACTCTCGTAGCCCCGTGCCACACCGGGCGAGCTGCCGACCTCTCCACGGCTCTTGGGCTCCTTGACAATCACGCGCAGCTTGTCGAGCCACTCGTGCTCCTGAAACAGCGTGACCACTATTCGCGCCGACGCTGCGTCGAGAGCGGCACGCCGCGACGGTCTTCCGGGCAGCGACGGCCAGTGGAGATTGAGCATCACCTTGACCTCGCCCTGGCTCGCCAGCTCGCCTGCCTCTGGTCTCAAGCCAGGCTCGACGAGTACGTTGCTGATGTGGGGCCCCTCCGGATCGAGCCCGCGAAGGCTCTCGGCCACGGCCAGCAATCGCTCGTCGTCACTCACCATGTCCGAGCGAAGCCACGAGGCTCCCTCGTCGTGGTCGAGAGGCTGGGCGAGATACCACCAGATACCGCCCGCGATCAGCACGACGAGGACACCGACCATGGCCAACCCATGCGGAAATCCATGACGGTCGTCACCGTACGAGTTCACGTACACGCTGTCAGTCTACCGAGAGGGTCTAGCGAGGGGTACCGAGAGGGTCTGCCGAGAGCAGCTGGCGGGGCCGTCTTGCTACAGGCCACGAGCTGAGAACCAGGCCTCCAGCGAGAGCAACAACCAGATTCGATCAGCTTGCCGAACTCGCGATCCTCGGCTCCGATAGCGCAAGAGTCGACGGATCTCGTGGTGTTGGAAGAGGCCTCGTTCCCGAGCCCGACGCGAGAGCAGTAGATCGTGAGCAAAACCTCGCAGCTCGCGTTGGAACCAGTAGTGCACGGGAACCAGCATCCCGCTTTTCGGCCTGTCGACGATGAGTGACGGCAGGAGGTCTCGACCAGCTTCCTTGAGAATCCACTTCTCGACGGCTCCTTTGAGCCGGTGGCTCGCGGGAAACGAGAAGGCGAGCTCCGCTAGCTCTCGATCGAAGAGCGGCGACTGCACCAGCAGTCCGCCAGCCGTGGCCACCTTGTACACCTTGGTCAAGATCTGTGACGCTCCCTTGAGTCGAAGGTTGATGTGCATCAACCGATCGAGGAGCGCCGGCAAGGAGTCGAGACGGAAGTAGGGAACCAGCAGCTCGGCGCTGAGCGGTCGTGACACCACGGCACTGAAGAAGTCCGGTGTGACGAGCCGAGCCAGAGACTCATAACCCTTGTTGTAAGAGGCGAGGTAGCGATGCTCACGTGCCAGAGCCGCGCCTTCTGAGTCGCCCGCCGACTCGTATAGCTCTGAAGCCAGCATCGGCAGGTTCTTCGGGCCTCCGAAGAGCGGGTCGCCGCCCTCTCCATTGAAGACGACGTCCACCTCTTCGCGCGCGCGCTGCGCAACCAGCGCGTTGGGAACGGTCAGAGGGTCGCCAATGGGTTCGTCGAGGATTCGGGCCGTCCTCTCGAAGGAGCGCCTTGCGTCGCGCGCGCTGACCTCTACGATGTGGTGCGGGACCTCGAGATGCCTTGCCACGAGACTCGAGAACTCCAGCTCGTTGCGGTAGCGCTGACCAAAACTCAGCGAGAACGCTGCAGCGATGCGCTCGCCACCAACCAGCGCGCCGACGAGACTGGAGTCCAAACCTCCAGAGAGGAAAAGCCCGACACCCTCATGGTCACCGAGACGTTTCGAAACGGCGCGCTCGAGACACTCCCTCGTCTTCTGGATATCCGGACGGAGATCACGTGACTCCGAGTCGCCCACATCCTCACGCTGGCGATCAGCCTGCCGGGGTCGCGGCTGCAGTCGGCCGACGACGTGATACTGCTGCGACTCGCGACTCCAGTTCGAGTCATAGCTCCAGCACGAACCGGCCGGTACCTTGGCGACGCCTTCGACAGGGGTCCGCGAGAAGGGGCAGAAACCCGAGGCCAGGTAGTCGGAAATGCCGCCGGCATCGAGGCGCCTCGCGCACAACGGATGCTCGATCAGAGGCGTCATCCGATCACTCAACACCACTCCCTGTGGGTCTTCGAGGGCGTACACCGGGTGCTCTCCGATCGCATCACGCGCGACGAGTAGTCGACCAGGCATGCTGATCAGGACGACGAAGACACCATCCAGGACGGACGCAAAATTCGTCCCTCGTTCCCGCACGAGGGCCGCCAGCACTCTCGCGAGCTCCTCCCCTCCTGCGCGCCCTTCGGCTCCGTCTCCTGAGTTGCCTCCCGAGTCCAGACAGGCTTCGAGCCGCGGCTCGCGAACCGCAAACACCTCGCCCATGAGTGCTCCGCTCAGTCGAGCCTCGCGGCTCTCGAACAGCGTCACGGGTCGCCGAGACCCGAAACACTGAAGGCGGCCCGAGTCGCCCCCTATTCCCCCTTGCCAGCCGATCTCCACCTGCTCGGCGCCACCGTAGCGTGGCGTCGCACTCACCGTGGCGGCCCCGAAAGACGCCACAAAAGCCGGCGACGGGTCAGCGACTCGTCTGCGACGCCACCTCAAGACCGCCACCCCACGTCAGCCTGGTGGCGAGACTCAGCCGTAACCGCCGGAGTCCCCCATGTAAGGATCCGGTAGAAGGTGAAACGGCAGCCCCGCGTCGAGCGCCGAGCCAGTCATCCTCGTCAACAGCTCAGGCCTGAAGAGGGCGAGCTCCGCACCGAGCTCTCCAGCCGCCTCGGCGGCGTGAGCGGCTCCCGCGCCCACTCCGATGGCCGCCAACGGCACCAGGAGGCCCGAGAACATCTTCCGCTGCTCCGGAAGCAGCCCCGCATCTACGATCTTGGCGCCAGTCTGTCCCCCGAACCACTGCGAGTCGTTCTCGACCTGGCGAGCAAAGTAGCGACCTTCTGGCGACATATCGTGCAACACGACGACGGTCAGTTCCTCGTTCGCACGAAGACGCCGCATGAGGTCGTCGTAGACCGGCCGCGGGTAGGCGTCCGCGCCGAGTACGGGACACGAATAGTGGAAGTGAAACTGATTGAGCAGAAAGAGATCGACGAGCTCCTCGCGCTGACAGACCAGCACCCGGTCGAAAGACGCCTCACCGAGGCTGTCACCATTGCTCTGACCGTCGCGCCAGGGACGAGGAGTCTCATCAGTGACGAGCTTCTCGTTCGGGTGAGCGGCGAGCCACTTGCGGGCCCACCGGTCGGCTTCGCCTTGGACCCGATCCCATTTGCTTGCACTCGCCGAGACGCCAAGGACGCTCACGACCAGCACTGCCGTCAGAACGAAGATCGGCAAGGCCACCATGAGGGCAAAACCCGCGCTGACCAGCGCCATCACGCCGAGAAAGACGCGCCACCGACGCAGCGCATCTCGCTTGCGGAGGGTTCGCCTCTTGATCTCGTACGTCAGTTGGGACTCGAGAAAGTAGAAGGTCCCTTCACCGCTCACGACCTCGACGGCCCGCTCCAGAAACCGATCGGTGATCCCGTCGGTCGTCGGCTCCGTGACAAAGACCTGACCACACGACGGGCATGCTCCGGACGAACGGTCCTTGAGCTTGACGTCCACACCGCAACTCGTGCACTTCATGGCTCAGCCTCCCACACCAGGCGTTCTCGCTCGGAGCCGGCGAGCCCGGCACCGGTTCGGGGCACCACATCCGAGGACTCTCGACTTCGAAGAGGTCTGCGATCTGTCTTGGCAACGTGACCTCATGCTACCTGTACCTCGTCGGCCCAGGCCTGCAGAACGCAGAGCTGCCAGAGCAGATCACCCCAGCGCCTGCAGGCCTGGGCCGACGAGGGACAGGTAGCATGAGGTCACGTTGCCAAGACAGATCGCAGACCTCTTGGTAGTCGTG
>JANQPS010000350.1 GCA_028285365.1 Thermoanaerobaculia bacterium
CTGGTGGATCGAAGAGGAGAAGAAGCGAGCATGACCGTTCACGACTCGACCCTGAGCGCCCCACCCAAGCACGTCGTGTGCACCATCTGCGACATCGGCTGCCAGCTGCGCGCCGAGGCTGAAGACGGCAAGCTCGCGCGGATCCTCGCCCACGAGAATCCGGCGATGACCGCCAACATCTGCTTCAAGGGAGTCGCTGCTCCCGAAATCCACAACCACGCCGAGCGCCTGCGCAAACCGCTCAAACGAGTTGGTGAGCGAGGAGACGATCACTGGGAAGAGATCTCGTATCGCCAAGCCATGGACGAGATCGCCGAGCGACTCGCAGAGATCACCAAGCGTCACGGCCCGGAGTCGCTCGCCGTCTCGACATCCGGCTGGAACACCCAGGTGACCCACGGGATGGATCGACGTTTCATGAACCTGCTCGGAAGCCCGAACTGGATCAGCGGGGTGGCTCTGTGCGCCGGCAATACGGCCGCAGTCAACAAGCTGACCTACGGATGGTTCCCTAGTCCGGACTTCGCTCAGACGAAGTGCATCGTGTTGTTCGGCCACAACCCCAAGAAGCACTCGTGGACACCCATCTACAACGCGATCAACTACGCACGCTCTCAGGGCGCCAAGCTGATCGTCCTCGACCCGAGAGTCTCCGACCAGGCCGAGACCGCTGACCTGCATCTGCGCCTGCGCGCCGGCACCGACGCGGCCATGTGCCTCGGCTGGCTGCACGTGATCATCGAGGAGCAGCTCTACGACCAGGACTTCGTCGATCGTTGGACGGTCGGCTTCGAGGACCTCAGGCAAAGGGTTTCTGAATACCCCCTCGAGAGGGTCGAGGAGATCACCGGCGTGGATCGGGAGCTCATCGCCCAGGCAGCCAGGCTCTACGCAACCTCACAGTCTGCCGTCATCCCGTGGACGCCGATCACCGACCAGCAGGTCTCGTCGACATCGGCCATTCGACTGCACAGCATCCTGCGCGCCATCTGCGGCTTCCTCGACGCTCCTGGAGGTGAGCTGCTCGGCGGGTTCAATCCCGACTACATCCCCGAGTCGAAGCTGCAGCTCCACGAGCACCTGTCGCAAGAGCAGCGCGACAAGCAGCTCGGATCACAGGATCACCCCGCGTTCACCTATCGGGCTCAGGATCTCCTGGGTGACGCCACCGAACGAGTCTGGGGTTATCGCTACGCCGACATCGTGATGGGCTGCTACATGGCCAATCCGTCAGCCGTGTTCCGCGCCATGGCCACCGAGGAGCCTTACCCTGTAAAGGCCTTTTTCGTGCTCGGCAACAATGCACTCCTGAGCTACCCGAACCAGCATCAGATCCATCGTGGCTTACTCAATCAGGAGCTCATCGTCGCGCACGAGATCTTCATGACCCCGACGGCTATGCTGGCGGACTACGTGCTTCCCGGCGACGTCTTCAGTGAGCGCAACCACATCGCCGACTCCTGGAGCTGGTCGACGCGCATGACCCTCTCACAAAGAATCGTCGAGCCCAGCGCCGAGTGCTCCAGCACCTATCAGTTCTGGCGCGACCTCGCCCATCGCATGGGATTCGGCGAACACTTCCCCTGGGACACCGTCGAAGACGTCCTCGATCATCGTCTCTCCCCCTCGGGAAAGTCGTTCAGCGAGTTCGAGTCCGAGACCTACTTCCACATGCCGCCTACCGAACATCGGAAGTACGAAAAGACCGGATTTGCCACCCCCTCTGGCAAGGTCGAACTGAGCTCGTCGGTTCTCGAGCAACTGGGCTTCGATCCGTTGCCCTACTACCGGGAGGCACCGGGAACGAGTGCCGAGTACCCGTACGCGGTCTTCACTGGCGTGCGAGAGGATGCGTTCTTCCAGACCGGCCAGCGCAACATCGAGAGTCTGAGGAAACGCTCTCCCACGCCCAAGGTCTTCCTCCATCCGGACGACGCTGCGAGAGAAGGCCTCGCAGACGGTGACTGGCTGCGCCTCGAGACTCCGACGGGACAGGTCGTGGCACGGCTGGCCATCCACGACACGATGAAGCCCGGCCATCTGCGCGTGCCACACGGCTGGTGGTATCCAGAGCTGCGCGGAGAGCAACAACTCGCTGGAGCGTTCCTCTCGAGCGACGCCGTCTTGTGCGACGACCAGACCGAGATGCTCGATCACGAGCAGGGAGTGCCGCACTTCAAAGGCTTCCCTGGACGAGTCGTCAAGCTCTCGGAACCGCCGCCGCTACCGCAGCGCGTACTCGAAGGCTAGACCACCGCGCCTCACTTTCTCTCTCTCTCTCGTACCACTCATCTCAGCGGAGATCGTCATTGTGATTCAGTCGAGACCCCATCAGCCCATTCTCGGACTCCTCTCCGTCGTGTTGGCCTTCGGCATGCTCACTTCGGCCTGCTTGCCAACCGCCGACACGGCAGCCGACAGCACGACTCCGAGTGCCGCGAACCTCTCACCGACTGCGTGGCCCGATGGCGAGCTGGAGCAATACAAGGCCCTGGTGAGCGAACGTTTTCTGGACAACCCCGAAGCCGTCGGTTCAAAAGGCGCCATCACCGGTACGTACTACTCCCTGGCTCAACGAGCAGGCTTCGAGGCCCTGCGCCAGGGAGGTTCATCAGTCGACGCGGCGCTCACCACGGCTCTCACCCAGATCGCCCTCGACGCGGGGGCCGTGATCAGCTACTTCGGCATCCTGCAGATGGTCCACTACGACGCGGCCACCGGCGAGATCTCCAATCTCAACGCCAGTTGGAACACGGTCAAGGGGGAAACGGAACCGCTGTCCGTTCCGGGCTCTATCTCGATGGAGACGACCGAGGCCA
The DNA here is from genome assembly GCA_028285365.1 of Thermoanaerobaculia bacterium. Lineage (GTDB taxonomy): Bacteria > Acidobacteriota > Thermoanaerobaculia > Multivoradales > Multivoraceae > JANQPS01. The sequence continues at coordinate 2,820 of JANQPS010000350.1, forward strand.
TGTACGGCTCGGGCGAGCCGAGCGGACGAACCGCGCTCGTCGGCGGGTTCATGCGTGGCGCCGAGGCCGCCCACGAGCGTTTCGGCAAACTGCCCTGGGCGACGCTCTTCGAGCCAGCGATCCATCTCGCCGAAGACGGCTTCCCGTTGACCCCGCAGATCGCCGACTATCTCGACAACCGCGAGGCTGACCTGCGACGACTCCCCGAGTCCATCGGCATCTTTCTGGGTGACGACGGCGAGCTCCTCGAAAAAGGCGAGACCTTTCGCCAGACCGCGCTCGCCCAGACGCTGCGCGCGGTCGCCCAAGGCGGAGCCGACTACCTCTACACCGGCCCGTGGGCCGAGAAAATGGTCGCCGCCGTCCAGGCCGACGGTGGCCATATGACACTCGACGATCTGGCCAGCTACGAACCCATGTGGGTCGAGCCCGCCACCACCGAGTACTCGGGCCACACGGTGCACGCCAACGGTTTGCCGTCTTTTGGTGGCGTCAACATGATCGAAGCTCTCCACCTCGGAGAAGCCGCCGGAATCAAGGAGCAGGGACACTGGTCCGAGAACGGAGAATCGCTGCGCGAGGCATCCGACCTCACGTTCGCTTTCATGCTCGGTTCGCTGCCGCCGGAGATGGCCGCACAGGTCTACCCGGGCATCGATCTCTCTCTCGAGTCGCGCTTGAAGCGAGAGACCTCTCAGGCGCTCTGGGAGCGGATGGAGGCGGGAGTCAAGCTCGCTCAATACGCTGACTCGCCAGGTCCGCAACACTCGGACACGGTGGTGGCTGTCGACGAAGCCGGCAACATGACCGCAATCACGCACTCGATCAACTGCGTCGTCTGGGGCAAGACCGCCATCATCGTCGACGGTGTCTCCGTTGGAGATCCCCTCGTCAGTCAAAAGCTGATCGCAGCCGGCGTCGAGCCTGGCTCCCGCCTACCCGACCCCATCGAAATCGGCATCCTCACCCGAGACAACGAGCCCGTGCTCGCGTTCGTGTCCATGGCCACTGGCCTTCACCAGCAGACCTGGCAGTCGCTCGTCAACGTCATGGACTTCGGCATGACTCCCAAGCAGGCCGTCGACACGCCGGCCTTTTTTCTGCCACGCCCGATCGGCGACTTGTTGGCCGGCGAGATTCCCAAGTGGGTCGTGCGCGTCATGGAAGGCGACTTCCCGGATGAAGTCCTCGAAGCCAGCGGGCTGCCGGTCGAGCAACTGCCTGCCGAAGGACGCCGCTACACGCAGGGTCTGTGGGTCGGTATCGCGCGCGACCCCGCCACCGGCGAGCTGCGCACCGCGTCACACCCCTACACGAACGGCCGTGCGTTTGCCTGGTAGAGCAATCGGCCTCACTTGTTCTCGTCGTCCTGAGCGAAGCGAAGGATCTCGCCCCGAGTGTTGCTGAGGGAAGCGCTTGAGCGTCGTTGAAGCCCTTGGCCCCCCATGGGGCATCACCGGCCAGATCAGGTCGAGCAAGGGCCAGGGCGGTTGTCGTGGAAGGCGTGTGGGCAATCGACACGAGCGCTGGTCGAGATGAGGCTTCTCTGACGGCAGTGCGCTCGCCGAACCCGCAATCGGGTCGAGATCCTTCGCTAACGCTCAGGATGACGCTGGTAGACAGGCTCTCGATTGCAGGGTGGAGCCTCGACGTCTGAAAGTTGTCCACCGTCCTCGACTGGTCAGGGAACTTCGTCGTCAGCCGCCCCAGACTTTCTCGAAGACTCTGAGCCAGTTCTCACCGAGCATCAGGTCGAGCTCACTCTCGCTCCAGCCTCGGTCCCTCAGTCCATCGATCAGGTTGGGCAGCTCTGAGATGTTGTCGTAGCCCTCGACCGTCTGCCCCACACCTTTGTCTTTCGAGAAAGGCGGGAACGCGATCGAGTCCTCGGGATCCATGGGCAATGACTCCGCCCAGCCCCAGATGAAGTCCGGCCCCAAAGCCATGTGCTCGACGCCCACCAGCCGCTTGCCGTAGTCGTACTGGTCGAGGAGCAAGTCCAACGACGCGCGCGGGCTTCGCGGTCCGTGCGCCTTGGCTGTCTCGGGATTGCGCACCAGAAAGTCGCTCATCGAGGTCAGACCGATGACACCGCCGGTGCGCGCAATGGCTTCGGCAAGACGGTCCGAGATGCAGCGCATGTTGTGGTTGAGTGCGGCGAAGTTTGTGTGGGTGCAGACGGCAATCGAGCCACTCGAGACCTCGATGGCATCCAAGCTGGTCCGCTCACCTGTGTGGCCACCAACATCCAGGACGATCCCGTGACGATGAATCTCTTCCACGAGATGCCGACCGGCCCGCGTGAGTGGAACGGTGTGGTCGAGGCAACCACTCCCAAAGATGTTGTACGTGTTGTAGCAAAGCCCCTGGATCCTCAACCCGCGCTCGTAGTACTTCCCCAGCGCCTCGCCAATCAACCGCAAGCTCCCGAGAGGCTGGCGAGCGGCGTAGCGGTCGATCTCGTTGCTCGAGAACGGACCTCCAGCAGCCTGGGCCCCACAGACGAACGAGATCTTGCCGTCGCGGTGGGCCTCACGAATCTCAGCCACCGTCCCGGCGATGAGCACCTCGTCACGCGCATCGACGAACTCGTGGAGGACGTCGAACGTGAGCATCGACCCCATACTCTTGTGGACGCAGTGTGCTCCGCCCTTGCGGACGAGCTTCAGGAAATCGTCGTTGACGATCGACGTGTCGAGACCGTCGACGACGAGACGTCCCTTCGATGGCTGCGAAAGAACAGGCGACGCAATCCATGTCGAGCCGAGCACTCCAGCAGAAAAAGCGCCCGTCGCGCCCAGAAACTCGCGACGGGTGACAGCCTGATCTCGGGACGCGTGCTCGCCCGCTCCGTTGGTGGTTCTCGAGCTGGTCATGGAGGAGCCTCCTGAGGTGACGTGAGTTGGCTAGTCAGCGACTGATCTCCGCGAGCCACTGCTTGATCACCGGAATCTGGACGTTCGGCGCACCCGCGTCGAGGTGGTTCCTCCCGGGCAGGATCAGAACGTCCCAGCCGTAAGTTTCCAGCTCGGCCTTCGTGCGCACGACCACCTCACCCATGTGAGTGAGCTTCTCGCCGTCGAGAGTGGGCTGATCGGCGTCGCCGATCCAGGTGAGCCGAGGTATCGACAGCGCCTCCTGGATGGCGCGATCGTCGAAGCTGCGCAGCCCCTGGTAGTAGGTGTAGAACTGACGACCGTTCTCGAGAGCAGCGATGGCTGGCAGACCGTAGATCGACGTGGGCTTCTCACTCATCGACCGAGTCACCCTCAACATGTCCTCGTAGACGCCGTCGATCACCGGAAAGCCGCCGCAGACCAGGGCGGTCAGTCGCTCGGTCCGTAGCGCCAGCTGGAGTCCGGTCACACACCCCCACGAGAAGCCAGCGTACGCAAAGGTCTCGGCGCCCGCAGCATCCGCAATGGCGAGATAGTCCCTGGCAACCGTCCCCGGAGTCAGTGTGTACATTTTCGGCTCAGGACCGGGGTAGTCGACGAAGATCAGCCGGTAGTCCTCTCCCAGGCCGTCGATGTAGGACTGTTTGGCTGCCTCCATCATCGTGGCCGCTCCCTCGAGCGGCTTCACACCCGGGGCCACGCCCATGGCTCGGGGCAGCGCCGTCCCGGGGCCGAGGAACAGGAACTCGTCGCCGCTGCCATGTACCTCGTAGTAGATCTCCAGACCGTCGTGAGCCAGCGCCTTGTGTGTCTGCGCGCTACCCGGAGCCACCACCGCCCCCATCGCCAACAGTAGACAGAGCATCCATCGACTCTCGACCATCATGGCTGTCCTCCCTCGATCAGTTCCTTGAGGCTCTCGAGCTCAGCTAGGAAACGGGCGTGATTCTGCTCGTAAGAGTTCATCTGCAGCTCCTCGACGGCGTCGGCATCACCCTGCAAACCATCCGGAACGGGTGACTCGGAGTAGACGTGGTACGACACCTTCGTCCTGTCCTCCGCCAGGGGCTCGAGCTCGTAGATCGCAAACCCGAGCAGGCTACCGCCGTTCGGCATGAAGAGCTTCATCGTCCGTCGACGACTGGGGATGATCTCGACATCCTGAACGTAGAAGAGTGCATCGTCGGAGCCCAAGACGGCCTTGTGGACGGCTCCGACTTCGCCCAACACTCCGTCGACGGTGACCAGCGAAGCTCCCTGCTTCCAGCCATCGACTTTCAGGATGCGCGGCCACACCTCCTCCGACGGGGCATCGATCGTGACCGAATTGCGAGAGTTGAGCTCGATCGTGTGGCGCACCCAGGGCTCGCTCTGCGCCCAGGTGGCGACGACGGACAGGAAGGCCAGCAGCATCAGAACCGATCGCGATGTCGGTCTCAGTGACCTCACCGGCAAGGAGCTCAACAGGGACACGGCAACTCTCCATGTCCTATCGACATGCCTGCCCTCCTCCGTCGTCGAGAACTCACGCACGCGTCCATCTCCTGACGTCTCAGGCGATAGTGTACATTCGTATACCCAGCATCGATTCACGACCAACCAGGGTGTCCTCGATGAAGCGCAACCGATTCGCCACCGCGGCCCACGGGCTCGATCGACGGGCCTTGCTGCAAAGCCTCGCTTTCGCCGGCGCGGCTGCGTCGTCGCCTGTTCTGGGCAAACTCACGATCCCGGCCCACACCCCGGCGCCTTCGGACGACCCGAGCCCCGATTGGCCAGCGCTCGCCCTGCGCGATCACAAGCCGATTCAGCCCAACTTCGACAACGTGCAGGCCCGAGGGCAGCGTCGCATGGTCACGAGTGACCATCCGCTCGCGACGTGGGCAGCACTCGACGCCTTGAAACGAGGCGGGAGCGCGGCGGATGCCTACATGACCGCGGCGCTCACCCAGTGTGTTCTCGAGCCCACCATGACCACCCTCGGTGGCGGTTTCGGAATGACGATGTGGCATGCGGCCGAAGGTGCTCTCGGGATGGGTGGAGGGTCTTTCTCGTTCCCAGAGAACAGTCCGGCGAGCGAGCCATGGGACGAGCAGAAGTCATGGACCGGCTGGGGCGCGATGGTGCCCGGCTACGTGAGGGGACTCGAGGCCTGCCACGAGGCCTGGGGGCGCCTCGAATGGAAAGACCTGTTCGAGCCCGCGATCACTTTCGCCGAGCAGGGGTTTGTCATCGATCATCTGCTGTTTGCCTACGCCAAAGAGACGCGCAAGATGATCGGCCGCTACCCGGGCGCGGGCCGCGACGACTGGTTCCGCAACGGCTTCATGCTGGGAGTTGGTGACACGCTCCGGCAGCCGGCCCTGGCCAAGACGCTGCGCATGCTTCGCGACGAAGGTCCCGACTCGTTCTATGCCGGCCCCTTCGCCAAGCGGCTCGCCGACGAGGTGCAGAAGCGTGGCGGCACGATCACGACGCAAGATCTCGAAGCGGTCCGTGCGTTTGCGGTCCCGAGCGTCTGGAAGCCCGGCGCACCTGGCGCAACGTCCTATCGCGGCTTCGTGGTACCGCCAGTCGTGGGTGAGCTCTTCCAGCTCGGCCTACAGGTCCTCGAGCAAGCCGATCTGGCGGACCTCGGCAGACCGACAGAAAACGTCGAGGCGCTCCACGTCCAGATGCGCACCATGCAGGAGCTCTGGCTGCGCGGGGGCGACCTGACACCCGCCAATCGCGAGCACTTCGTGTCGAAAGAGCACGCCACCCAGGTCCTCTCGGACATCCGCAAGGGACCCGCGCGTCCGTTCCGCGGCTTCTCCGCCGCGACGTGCGGGCTGGTCGTGGTCGACGACGAGGGCAACGTAGCCTGCGGAACGCACTCGAGCTCGTCGGAACCGTTCGGCGGCGGCATCAACGTCGACGGAGTGATCCTCAACCGCGCAGTTTTCCTCCGCAAGTACCCCGACATGCCAAGAGGTTTTTCGACCCAGATGTGGCTGTTCAGAGACGATCAGCCGGTCCTGGCCATGGCAACTCCCAGCCGATCGTTCATCGAGTGCCTGCTTCAGGCCACCGCCAACCTCGTCGAGTACGACATGGACTTCGAAGCTGCGACACGGGCTCCGCGATTCGGCCATCCGCACCCCGGGATGGACGCTGCCGAGATCGAGGCCAGCTTCCCGGAGACTCACTTCAGCGAGCTCGAGCGGCGCGGACATGTGCTGTTTCCGGTGAGCCCGAACGACGTCAACGCCGGCCCGGTGCAAGGCGTTCGCCGCGCGGCAGACGGAACACTCGAAGGCGTCGCCGACCCGCGCAGACGCGGCCTGGCCGCAGGCGCCTGACTTCTGGAGACATCCTGATGAAAAGCCACGACTCTTCACGGCGGGCTTCCCTGGTCGTGATCGCTCCCCTGACTTGCGGCTCTCTGGCGTCGATCGGCGCAGCCGCGGGTCCGACGGCAGACGACTACCTCGCGGCG
>JANQPS010000360.1 GCA_028285365.1 Thermoanaerobaculia bacterium
CAGAAACTTCCTGAGCCGGTAGTCGAGTGACGGCGTGCGCGCCACGATCGGGAGACCATCGAGATGCCGTCGAATGTCCGCCGCCAGCTGTTCGACGGATCCGTAGCGTCTGCGCGGCTCCTTGCGCAGCGCCATCAGGACGATGTTGTCGAGGTCCCCGGCTAGCCGACGCTCGAGCCGGAACCCGTCGGTGTCGCGTTGAAGGGCTACCCGCGTCCCGTCGACACCTGCCGGGCCGCCCGCCGAGTGACGCATCTTGACGACCGAGCTGGGGCGAGGCGGCTCCTGCTCGCAGACGATCGCCGCGATCTCTCGCTCCGTGGCGTCCTCGACGCTGTACGGCCGGTGACCGCAGAGCAGCTCGTACAAGACGACACCGAGCGAGTAGACATCGGTGCTGGTCGAGATCGTGGCCCCCGACACCTGTTCCGGGCTGGCATACGCCGGCGTCCAAGCGCGGTACCCCACGAGACTGACGTCAGACTCACCATCAGAATCGCCAGGAGAGTCGCTGGAGTCCTCGCCTTCGGGAAGCAGCTTGGCCAGTCCGAAGTCGAGCAGCTTCGGACGTCCGCCGTCCGATACGAGGATGTTCGCCGGTTTCAGGTCTCGGTGGACAACCAGCTTGCTGTGCGCATAGCTCACCGCCTCACAGATCTCGAGAAACAGGGCCAGGCGATCGTCGACGCTCAACCGATGACGATCGCAGTAGGTGTCGATCTGAAGACCGCCGGCGTACTCGAGGACGAGATAGGGGCGCCCGTCCTGGGTCCCACCGTCGATCAGTCGCGCGATGTTGGGATGATCGAGCCCACCGAGGATCTCACGCTCTTCGTGAATCCTCATGAGGGCATAAGGCTCGTGTCCTCCCTGTCCGACCAGCTTGATCGCCACCCGCGATGGTGTCTCACCCGCTGCCTGTTGCTCCGGTTCCCCCAGATAGACGGCTCCCATGCCGCCGACACCAAGCTGTCTGATGACCCGATAGTCGCCAAAACGGGGCGGAACGGCACTCAAGGTGGCCTTGCGATCCTGGCGGCCGGGCTCGACTCGCGGACTCGCATGTACGACGGTCTGGTCGTCTTTCGAAGCGTGCCTGGGACCATGCATCACAGATCAACCTCCGCTGAGCCTCGACCTCGCATGGTCGGGCTCGAAGAGACTTGGGTGCGACTCGCTCGGGTCTAAGTCGTCAAGTCTAACCGCTCAGGGTCGCTGTCGGGCTCGAGCAGCTGCAGCGTAAGTCGTTTACTATCAACATCATCGACCCCAGCGTGCCGCTTCGAGCTCGCCACTACCACCCCGGGAGTGCCCTCCATGTCAGAGCTGGACGACCTCATCCACGCCCTCCGCAGCCGTCCTCCGTCGAATCACCTCAGCTGGGAGGTGCGGCGCCAGAACATGGAAGAGGCCATGTTGGGACTGTCCCTGCCCGAAGACGTCACGCTGCAGCCCGATTCGGCAGGCGGCGTGCCGGTCGAGTGGATTCACACACCCGGTGCCGACCCGGAGCGCACCATCGTGTACTTCCACGGGGGCGGCTACACGCTCGGCTCGATTACGACCCATCGCTACCTCATGCAGAACGTCGCGCGCGCAGCCCGAGCGCGGCTGCTCGCCGTGGACTACCGGCTGGCTCCCGAGCATCCCCATCCCGCGGCCGTCGAAGATGCCGTCACCGCGGTGCGCTGGGCGATCGCCTCCGGAGCCGACCCGAAACGCACCACGATCGCGGGCGACTCGGCGGGTGGTGGGCTCACCCTCGCAGCGCTGATCTCGCTCCGCGACCAGGGTGATCCCCAGCCCGCAGCTGGCGTCCTCCTGTCACCGTGGACCGACCTCACCACGTCGGGAGACTCCATCGAATCCAAGAAAGACGACGATCCCATGGTCACCGTCGAGGGTCTGACCGGCATGGCGCGAGCCTACGTCGGCGAGGGCGCGTCGCTCGATCAACCGCTCGCGTCTCCTCTGTTCGCGAACCTGAGCAACCTGCCACCGCTCCTGACCCAGGTCGGCAGCGCCGAGATCCTGCTGGACGACGCCGTGCGACTCGATCAACGAGCCCAAGACGCGGGAGTCGCCTCCAGACTCGAGGTCTGGGACAAGATGTTTCACGTCTTCCAAGCCTTTCCGTCGCTCGACGAGACCGAGCAGGCGCTGTCGTCCATCGGAGAGTTCGTGCAGGAGCACACCTGAACCTTTGTTCGGCCTGGTCGCCGTCCTCGCGGAGAGCCTGTCACCTGGCTCCCACGACGGTATGGTGACGGCGACTCGTGACCAGGCCTTTCGCGACGCCGTCTACTTCAGCTTCGTGACCCTCACAGGGACGTCGAGGAACACGCAGGCCTGGCTCCGCCGAGGCCGCGCCGGCCAGGCGCCCGGGCCAACGCGCGGCCGACCGGGTCCCTTCGCGCCAGGGCCTACTCCAGGATGGCCTGGTACGTCAGGGTCTGCATGTCCTGGCGAATGTTGAGGTGCGTGTACGGCCTGATCTGGGTCATCAAGATCCCGACGAGCTCTTCCGCCGGGTCGACCCAGAAGACAGTGCAAAACGCACCACCCCACGCATAGCTACCGACCTGAGCGGGCATTCCCGACAGCCCTTTGTCGGTCACGACCGAGTAGCCCAGGCCAAAACCGTATCCCGGCCCGCGCAGCCAGATGCCGTGGTCTCCCACGTGATTCGTGGTCATCAGCTCCACGGTCTTGGGGCCAAGCAGACGCACACCGTCGAGCTCGCCGCCGTTGAGCATCATTTGATGGAAGCGGAAGTAGTCCGCGACCGTCGAGACCAGTCCGCCACTCCCGCTGAAGTAGACCTGCGGCTGGCGAAGGTAGCGGCTCGACGCTGTCGGTTCTTCTGACAGGTCGAACGACCCGTCGTCACCGGGTCGATACAGCGCGGCAAATCGCGGGAGCTTGGACTCCGGCAGAAAGAAGTGGGTATCGGACATCTCGAGCGGGCTGAAGACTCGCTCGTCGAGAAACTGCTTGAGCGTCTTGCCAGAGATGACCTCCACGAGCCGACCCACCACGTCAGTCGAGGGCCCGTACTGCCAACGATCGCCAGGATGGAAGTTGAGAGGCAGCTCTGCCAGCTGCCCGACCATGTCTCCCACCGTCGCGTCAGGACCGAGCTCGCGACGAAGAGACGAGTAGAGGTCATTGGTGGGATCACGGTAGCTGTTGGCAAACCCGGCCGTGTGGGTCAGGACGTGCTGGAACGTGATCGGACGCGCCGCCTCGACGGTCATGTACGGCGTCCCCTGGTATTCGTCGTCCGCAGGAGGAACGGCGACCCGCAACTCTGCCATCTCGGGAAGAAACTTGGAGATCGGATCTCGCAGTTGGAAGTGCCCTTCTTCCCAGAGCATCATCAGCGCTACCGACGCGATGGGCTTGGTCATCGACGCGATGCGGAAGATCGTGTCCGGCGTCATAGCCTCGTCCTGCTCTGCCCAGCGCTCACCGAAGCTGTCCAGGTAGACGACCTTGCCGCGCCTGGCGACGAGAGCCACGACACCGGCCACGTCGCCGCGCTCGACGTAACCGTCCAGAGCTTGGCTGAGTCGCTCGAAACGCTGACTCGACATGCCCACCGACTCGGGAGTGGCCGTGGGGAGGCCCAGCTTGGCGGCCTGGTCCGGC
>JANQPS010000361.1 GCA_028285365.1 Thermoanaerobaculia bacterium
AAAACCGCAGCAGGCCACCGACACCCGATCCAGTGATCACCACAGCTCACCAAGTCGTCGACACTCACGCAGACCCACGCCCGTTCTCGGCGCGAGGCCACACCGGATGAGCGACCGCCCAGCGGAACCCGACACGATCCGTTTCCGGGTGTACTACGACTTCGCGTCGACCCTCTGCTACGTCGCCCACAAAGTCCTGGGCCGAATCGACGATCGCATCCGCGAGCTGGGAGTCGAGCTGGAGTGGCGGCCCCTCGACCTCACCATGATCGTGCCCTGGGATCGAGGCGACTCCTTCACGAGCGACGTTCGAACAGCGGTACACAACACGGGCCTGAGCCTGGGTCTCGACGTCGAGATGCCCGACCCCTGGTTGGACTCTCGTCCCGCCTCGGCCATCGCGCTGAGCACGGGCAACGACTCGGACGAGCGACGGTGGCGCGACCACGTCTTCGAGTCGATTTTCGTCAATCGATCGTTCGACCTCTTGACGCCGACGCTCACCGAGCTCGCCGAAGAGATCGTCGCTCCGAAGACACTGCCAGACGACGAGTCAGGCGTCGCGCTCGTCGAAGAGAGCACCCAGGAAGCCATCGCGCTCGGGGTCACCGGAGTTCCGACGCTGTTGCTCGACAACTGGCTGTTCGGCGGCGTCTACGACGACGAGTCGATGCTCTCCATCTTGAGTCAGCTCGCTGAGCAGTATCGCGATTCAGGAACGAACGCCGTCAATTGAGCGTTGTCACCACTCGTCGGACCACAAGCGGCGTCCGGCAGGTCGCGCAACTCAGTCGGTTCGCCTCCGCCAGGGACTTTCGTCTCGGGTCACAGCGCTACCAACTCCACCTCCTGAGGAGCTTCGTGCCATGAACTTGCCCCCTCTCAAACTGCTGCCACTCTCGATCCTCGTCGTCACCCTGCTCCTGCTTGCCGGACCATCACTGGGCCAGAGCGGCGATCGTGGCCTCTACCTGACGGCCAAGCTCGGCTCTACCGACGTCGAGGCCGACATCGAAGACATCTTCGACCAGGTGATCGACGGTGACGAAGACTCGACCACGTTCGAGGTCGGTTACAAGCTCAACCGCTTCTTCGGCGTCCAGGCGGGCTACCACGATCTTGGCGACTTCGCATCAGTCTCCACCTGCCCAGAGTGCGAGATCTTGACTGTCCCGCTCAGGGCCGAGACCACCGCCTACTCCCTCTCGGTCGTACCTCAGACGCGCGTGTTCTGGCGGCTATCGGTCTTCGGCAAGATCGGCATGGCCTTTCTCGACACGGACCTGCGGACCGACCTCGGGGCGCAGAGCGAGCCCATCGACAGCTTTTCCGACGAAGAGGTCATCTACGGTGCCGGCGCCCGCTTCCGCATCTTCAGCAACCTCAGCGTCCTCGCCGAGTGGGAGCAGATCGGCAGCGACATCGAGACCGTGTCGATCGGAGCCACGTTGCAGTTCTAGCAACCGATCGCGAGCCAGGGACTGTAGACCGCCACCAGCCACTCTGATCAGAAATGTCATTCTGACGGAGTGCCAGCGGTGAGGCCCGACCGCAGCGCGATCTCCGACTGGCACGGAGGAAGAACCCCGACCCGGCTCTGCCTCTGTCGAGCGCACCCCCGTCATCGCCACCACCTGTCGACAAGGAGCTGTCGAACCGTGGCGTCAGTTGCCCGCTTCCGCATCTTCAGCGAACCTCAGCGTCCTCGCCGAATGGGAGAAGATCGGCAGCGACATCGAGACCATCTCGGATCGGTGCCACGTTGCAGTTCTAGCTTCCAATCGCGAACCACGGGACTGCGCCCACCTCCAGCCACTCTGATCAGAAGTGTCATTCTGACGGAGTGCCTGCGGTGAGGACCCGAGCGCAGCGCGATCTTCGATTGGCACGGAGGAAGAACCCCGACCCGGCTCTGCCGCACGTCAGGCACACCCCCGTCATCGCCTCCACCAGTCAACGATGAGCGATCGGATCGAGGGGCCAGTTGCCAGCCGCCTTCGACGACAGCTCGAACCCGCGATTACTCCTCCAAGAGCGCCGGCCAGTTCTGCACCACGGTAAACGTCGACGGGGGACTCTCCCCGAGCGGCATGTTCACCAGGAACCGCTGACCGTCTGGGCTCGCCCACACCTGATTGCGCCCTTCGTCGAGCTCCTTGCCAACCTGGAACAGCGTCTCGTGACTCGTCGCGCGCACACCGGACGGGCTGACCTCGATCGTCGCTGCTACGAGGTCGCCCTCGAGATCGACGTAGTACAGCTCGCGCCCGTCGGCGCGACCCGTTCGCTCTAAGATCTCCCCTCAACCATCCTGAGGGCCAGAGAAAGAGACAGTGATGACGAGCCAAGCCTCCCGCTTTCGAGACACCACGATCACCTTCGCCAACGGATCCTCCGGCGCGCCGCTAAAGGTCCCCTCAGCCTCGCCGCTCAACTACCACCAGGCGATCAGTGCTCCGCACGAGATGCCGTCCATCGAGGTGGACGGGCAACTGTTCCTGCCTCCTGGCGCGAGCGGCGAGCCGCTGCCAACGGTCATCGTGGCTCCAGGGAGCCTCGGGGTCGCCCCGTCGCATCTCCAACACGCAGAGACCCTGACCGACGCTGGCTTCGCAGCCTTCGTGCTCGACAGTTTCGGCGAGCGCAGCGTGACGTCGACGGTCGCCAACCAGACCCAGTTTTCGTTCGCCGCCTCGGCCTATGACGTTCTCGCCACCTGGAAGGTACTTGCCGGACGACCCGAGATCGACCGGGCACGCATCGGAGCTCAGGGTCACAGCCGCGGCGGCACTGCGGTGCTCGTAGCCGCCACTCGAGGTTTTGCGGACGCAGTCGTTGGCCGAGAAGACGGACTCTGCGCCGTCCTCGCGGCCTATCCCTGGTGTGGCCACCAGTTCCTCGATCCCGCTGTCGGTGAGACCAGAGTCCACGTCTCGACGGGCGATCGCGACGAGTGGTGCTCGCCGATGCAGGCGCAGGCCTTGTGCCACACCGTTCGTCTCAGCGGTGGCGAGGCTTCACTGCGTCTGGTTGGCGGGGCACAGCACAGCTTCGATCGCGGCACGACCATCGAGACGATCGACGAGGCCAAGGTGTCACCCGCCGCACCCACGGCCTACATCGATTCCAGCGGCGCCTTCATACATCCACTCGAGAGTGAGCCCGACCCCGCGCTGACGGATCGCGACCTGATGGTCTACGCCCTCAAGGCCGGCTATGGCCAGACTGGAGCAAAGATCGGTAGCCACGACGGCGAGGCCGAGCTGTTCAGGGAAGACATGCTGGCCTTCTGGCGCTCTGTCTTCTCCTGACCAGACTTCCCAATGCGGCCTTTCCTTGACGGAGTACTGACCCTGGTCTCGGACTGGCCGGCGCTCAACTCACTCCTTCTGCCACGACATCGGAGTCGAGTGGCGACTCTTCGTCGTCCTCTTCGTCTGCGGCGGTCTTCGGCAACGTCGCCCGCAGCCAGAGGTATCCCACGACGCCCGAGGCGAACGAGCCGATCAGGATGCCCAGTCGCTCGTCGAAGAGCATGTTGACCGCAGTCTCCTCGAACGCGAGCGAGCCAATGAAGAGGCTCATCGTGAAGCCGACCCCGCAGAGCAGCGACACTCCATAGAGATGTCGATAGCCGAGACCCTTCGGCATCTTGGCCACGCCAAGGGCAAGCCCGAGAAGGGCAAAACCGACGATCCCGATCTGCTTGCCGAAAAACAGCCCGGCAGCGATCCCCACGGGAATGGGGTGTAGCAGCTGCTCCATGCCGATACCGGCAAACGAGATTCCGGCGTTTGCAAACGCGAAGATCGGCAGGATGGCAAAGGCGACGACGCCGTGCAGATCGTGCTCCAGGCGCTTGAGAGGCGATCGGCTCGGATCCCGCGAGTCTCGCATCGGAATGAACATCGCGAGGAGCACGCCGGCCAACGTTGCATGGACTCCGGACTTGAGCACGAGCACCCAGATCGTGAGGCCACCAAAGGCGTAGGGGGCAATCTGTGAGACACCTCGCCGGTTGAGTATGGCCAGTATCGCGATGAACGGCAGCGTTCCCAGCAGTGCAGGGATCGACAGATTGTTCGTGTAGAACAGGGCGATGACGATGATGGCGCCGAGATCATCGAAGATCGCGACCGACACGAGCAACACCTTCACGGCCGTTGGCACCCGGTTGCCCAGAAGAGACAGGACAGCGAGAGCAAAGGCGATATCGGTCGCGGCGGGGATTGCCCAGCCTTCCAGAGCCACGGGGTCGTCGCGGTTGAACAACACGTAAATCGCCGCGGGTATGGCCATTCCTCCAACGGCTGCAAACCCGGGCAGGGCAATCTGACGCATGCTCGACAGCTGCCCCTCGACGATCTCGCGCTTGAGCTCGAGGCCCACGAGAAAGAAGAAGATGGCCATGAGGCCGTCGTTGACCCAGAGCAGCATGGGCTTGGCGATCTCGAACGTCCCGATCCTCACCTCGATCGGCAGGTCGATCAGCTGGTTGTAGAGCGACGCGAGAGGTGAGTTGGCCACGATGAGGGCAACTACGGTTGCCCCAGCCAACAGCACCCCGCCGGCAGCCTCCAGGCGCAAGAACTCCTTGAGCGTGGCCAGGCCCACCGGCTTGATCGACTTGGACGGTGGCTGATCTCTGTTGTCGGCCATGGCTGACCCTCCTCCAAACGACTATCTGAAAACGACCATCTCAAGCGAGGTCACAAGCGCGATCACACTGGCGAGCGAGACCTCCTGGGCCTCACCCTTCGAACCGCGGTGTTCGCGCCCAATCGACCTCGGGTTCCACTCGAATCCGGCGTCCATCAGGAGACCTGATCAGGACGCTCGGCTGACCCCTTCGGTCGCCGCGGCGAGCGGTATGCCCGTCTCGTCGAGGACCGGAGAAACGAATCCCTCGGGCTTGACTGTCATCACTGCGCAGTCGACCTGCTGCAGGACAGTCTCCGCGGTATTACCGATGAAGAAGCCCGGGACTCCGGTGCGACTCAGTGTCCCCATCACGGTGATCTCTATCGACCTGTCGTCGGCGATCTCAGGAATCACCCAGTTCGGCTCACCGCGGACGAAGAGCACCTCGTCGTCGAGGCCATCGAGATCGATCTGATCGAGGAGCTGCTTCGTCTGGCGACGCCGTTCCTCTTCGAAACCAGCCAAGAGTGAGGCACGGGCCTCGGCGGTGAGCTCCGCGCGACTCGCCTCGACCTCGTCTCCGATGAGCTCCCAGGCATGGACGATCACCAGCGGACTCTCTTCTCGTCGCGCCAACGAGCTGGCAAGCTCGAGGATCGTCAGATCCAGTGGGCGCCCTCCGGTCGCCGACGGTCTGAGATCGATCGCCGCCAGGACTCCGGAGTAGTGCTCGGGCTGCGACGCGTTGGTCTCTTTGGTCACCCAGACCGGGCAAGGGCACTTGCGCATCAGATGCAAGGACGTGCTTCCAAAGATCATCCCTCGGAGTCCGCGCCGTCCTTCGGCGGTGATCAAGACGAGATCGTGCTGCTCGCGGATGACCTCGCGGGTGATCTCGAGGAAGGTATTGCCCATCAAGACACGGACTGAGGACTCCACACCTTCGTGTTGGACCGACGTGGCCATCCGTTCGAGGTTCAGTCGTCGCTCTTCGACGAGCGCATTCTCAGACCTTTCGTCGAGGACTTCGACGATCTTCAGGCGAGCCCGGTTGGCTTTTGCCAGATCGACCGCGCGAGCCAGAGTCGCGGCGTCGCCAATCTGGTTGGTGTAGACAACGAGGATGTTGCGAAAGCGTTTCATGGTGCGACGACTCCTTCAGCTGTCTCGTCCCGTGAGTTGATGTCTTCGACGAGGCATGGCGAGCGGATCAACTTTCTCCGAGCCATCTGGATCGCGCAGGTCCTTGCCGGCACGAAAGCTCTGGTCGCGGCCCGGCTCGGGAGAGCACGTCGACGCCAAGAGCACGAAGTGATTGGAGGGTTTGAAAGCCAAGGCGCGAGCCTGGCCAAGGACACTCGCAATCGAGGCGGCGGACGGCGAACCGATGGATCTGTGCTTCATCGCTGAGCCTCCGGCTCGTCTGTTCAGAAACCAACCGCCCACCAACCGCGGGTCAGAAGATCGGTCGGAACGCGATCGGGTCTCAGTCTCGAAGAAGGGTCAAGCTACCGCGCCCCCAACCATTCATCAATATAGAATGAACGAACGATCATTTCGCTAGAGACGAAAAGTGCCTCGAGGGAGTCCACGCGATGGCAGCCAGTCCGCTCAATTTTCAGCACCTCTACTACTTCTGGATCGTGGCCAGAGAAGGCGGTATCTCCCGAGCAAGCGAGGCGCTCGACATCTCGGCATCAACCATCAGCGCACAAGTCAGCCAGCTGGAAGCTGCGCTCGAAGCCAAGCTGTTTCGCAAGGTCGGTCGCAACCTCAGCCTGACCGATGTGGGCCACGTTGCGTTTCGCTACGCGGAACAAATCTTCACGCTCGGCAACGAGCTCAAACACGCGATCAAGGGATGGCACACCGACGGTCCCATCCTGCTCCAGGTCGGCCTCGCGGACGCCATTCCCAAGCTGGTGGCGACCCGTCTGTTGGCTCCAGCCTTCGCGGCTCTTCCGGAACTCAGACTCTCGTGTCTGGAGGACCGCCCTGACAGGCTGTTGGAGGAACTAGCCCTCCACCACTTCGACGTCGTCATTCTCGATTCCCCCCTGGAATCGTCTTCGATCCAGGCCTACAGCCATCATCTCGCCGAGTGGCCTCTCGCGTTCTTCGGACCTGCCGACCTCGTGGCGCGACACAGCGGCGACTTCCCTCAGTCGCTCGAGTCGGCACCCGTCCTGCTTCCTGCCGCCGGTTCGGCCATTCGCCGTCAGCTCGACCGTTTCTTCGAGCAGGAAGACGTGCAGCCCAGAGTGGTCGGAGAGTTCGCGGACAGTGCGTTGATGAAGTGTTTCGGAGAGACCGGGGCAGGTCTGTTTCCGGCCCCGTCTTCACTTGCCGACGATCTCGCTCGCCAGCACGACGCCAGCGTACTCGGAATCCTCGAGCGTTACACCGTCAGCTACTTCGCCATCACGGTCGAGCGTCATCTGGAGCACCCCGGCGTGGCCGCGATCTGTGAAGCGGCCTCCTGAAAGTCCATCCCACCGAGTCCAATCGCACGTGTGGCCGCTTGGCAACCGTTCGTCTGGAGAGAAATATCCATTCGATCTTTCTCTATTGATCAAAGACCGCCGTACCGCTACTTTCCAGTTGCACGGCGGCGCTCTCTTCCTGTGCCCACGCAACATCGTGAGTGCGGCCGTGCATCTTCATCACGCGCTCGCTCACCAAAGCCACAGCTCACGAGTAGCACGCGAGGGCGTCACCGTCGGCGCGAGCGTCCCGACGACTGCGTTCTGACATCTGAGCGACCGCGAGCTCGTTGCCTCCGGAGCGACTCAGCTGGCTACCCACTCAGGGAGCCTTCAATCGCTGCGCCTTTGCCCTGACCGACCACAAAAGACGTCACGCCACACCGATACGATCGAGACCGACTCCGCCAGCTCATCACCGAAATCGAGCATTTGCGTGAAGAAGGTCAACTGCGGGTGGCAGCCGATGACTCCCGATCTCCAGCCGGTTCGTCGAACGCATCGGACAGCCGAGCCAACCTCTTGCGCTACCTCACCCTTCGTGAGCACGATCTCCGACCGCTTCAGGAGCAGCTCAGTCGACTGGGCCTGAGCTCGCTCGGGCGCATGGAAGCACACGTCGACGGGACTCTGAGCGCAGTCCTTCTGGCACTTCACCGAATTGCCGAAATCGACTTCGACAAACCCACGGACTTTGCCGACGAGAGCACGTTTGCCTCCGGCGACGAGCTGCTCCAGACCAACAGCGAGGAAATTCTCGGTCCGGTTCCAGCTTCGAGTCGCGACACCCACATCATGGTCACGATGCCGAGCGAGGCTGCCGACGATCCACGCATGATTCGCGACCTGGTCGCTGCAGGTATGAGTGTCATGCGCATCAACTGCGCTCACGACTCCAAGGTCGAGTGGACTCGAATGGTCCAGCACCTGAGATCCGCCGAGCGACAGTTGGGGAGAACCTGTCGCGTCGCCTTCGATCTAGCGGGTCCCAAGCTGCGTACTGGTGAACTCGAGTCAGGACCAGCAGTGCGACGCTTCCGACCCCGTCGTGACGCCTTTGGTCGCACCCTGACCCCGGCTCGCGTTCGAGTCGTCACCGACGATCTGGCCGATCGCTCCGACGCCGTCCCAGTGGATGGCGGCGGCCTGCAGATGATCGCCCTGTCCACCTCCGCGCGACTCATGGACACTCGCGGCCGTCGACGGACGCTCGAGGTGTCCGAAGTAGGAGCTGACGAAGCCGTTCTGGAATGCGACCGCACCTGCTACCTGGCTCCAGGCTCCGTCATAGAGCTCTTCGACGAGCGCGAACGCCTAGGAGCCGTCACGGTGCTCCCCTTCCAGGGTCCAGTCCAGCCAATCGAGCTCGAGATCGGCGATCGCCTGATCGTGGCCAAAGGGGCGGGCATGGGCTCGGGGCCAATTCGAGACGCCCGAGGGAGGGTCAAACGGCCCGCCAGGGTCTTCTGCGACACCGACGCGCTCTTCGAAGGTCGTGCGCTCGGTGAGCGCATCCTGTTCGACGACGGAGCCGTCTCCGGCCTACTGAGAAGCATCGAACCCGATGCTCTCACCGTCGAGGTCGTGGGTACCGCCAAGTCCAAAGCTCGACTGCGACCCAACAAGGGAATCAACGTCCCCGACTCGCGCCTCGACATCCCGTCGTTGACGACCAGAGACCTCGAAGACCTCGAAGACGTGCACGAGATGGCCGACATCGTCTCGCTTTCTTTCGTCAGAGAGCCATCCGACGTCGACGACCTGCTCGCCGCGATCGAACACATGGGTGCCGACCACCTGAGCATCGTTCTCAAGATCGAGACCCGAGAAGCCTTCGAGAACCTCGGACAACTGTTGTTGAGCGCCCTCGGCCGCGCACCCGTGGCGGTCATGATCGCGCGCGGAGATCTCGGAGTGGAGATCGGTTTCGAGCGCATGGCCGAGGTCCAAGAGCAGATCCTCTGGATCTGTGAAGCAGCGCACGTCCCGGTGATCTGGGCCACCCAGGTCCTCGAGTCCCTGGCCAAGCGCGGTGCAGCAACTCGGGCCGAGATCTCGGACGCCTCGCTCAGCAGTCGCGCCGAGTGCGTCATGCTGAACAAGGGCCCACACATCGTCGCGGCGGTCAAGACGCTCTCGGACATCCTCGCTCGCATGGCCAACCATCACACGAAGAAGACCGCACGACTCCGGCCGCTGACCAGCATCGAGTGGCCGGATCCAACTCACGATCATCCGTCGCACATCCATCCGCTGCACCCGGACGAAATTGCTGTTCTCAAACGGCACCGGTGTGCCTCTTGAACCTTCAGCGCTTCTGACGCTTGAATTCACAACCAAATCTACAAGACACCTAACGACTCATAACCCACAATTCACAGGGAAGATCCGATGAATATCTTCAAGAGCCTCATTGCCATCGTTGCCCTCGCCGCCATCACGACCGGTTGTTCGACGCCTTCGGCCAGCACAACAGAACCCGCGACTGGCGACGCTGCTGCCGAACCCACCCGCGTCGGCGCCGTTCTCGACCAAACTGGCCAGGCCGCCATGACGCCGGCCGACGTGCTCGCCGATCTCAAAGAGGGGAACCGGCGCTTCGTCGAAGACCGCCTGACTTCCAGGGACTATCTCGCACAGGCCAAGACCACCGCTGCGGACGGCCAGTTTCCGAAGGCGATCGTGCTGAGTTGCCTCGACTCTCGGGTCCCGCCCGAAATCGTCTTCGACCAGGGCATCGGTGACATCTTCGTGGGACGCATTGCCGGGAACTTCGAGAACACCGACATGCTAGGCAGCATGGAGTTCGGAGCGAAGCTCGCCGGCAGCAAGGTCATCGTGGTCCTCGGTCACACGGCCTGCGGCGCGGTCAAAGGGGCTGCCGATGGAGCCGAGCTCGGCAACCTCACGGCCATGCTCGACAATTTCGACGGCGCTCTGGCAGCCGCTCGCGAGCAGGTGGAAGGTGACTACAACTCCTCGAACAGCGCCTACGTCCAGGCGGCAATCGAGGAGAACGTCCGGGCCACCATCGCTGACATCCACGAGAGCTCGCCCGTTCTCAAGGAGATGGTCGACGCTGGTGGCCTGATGGTCGTAGGAGGTGTCTACGACCTCGCCACGGGCGCTGTCTCATGGATGGAAGGTTGAGCCGCGCTCGAGTCGCCGCAATCTTCGGTCTCGCAGCTGGACTTCTTGCGAGCACTCCCGGGGTCGGCCAGACCCTGGGAAGCGTCTTCGGACCCTCCATCAGCGAGGAGGACACAGAGGTCGAGCTGCGACTGGCCCTGCGACCGAGCGAAGGAGACGCGCCCAGCGCCATCAGCAGCCGAATCCACTTTCAGGACGCCGTCAGCGACCGGCTCCGATGGCGGATCATCGCCCAAGGAGTCGAACGTCAAGAGGACTTCGAGCTCGACTCGTTCCGCGGTGAGCTGCAGTGGCAGTTCCTCGAGCGCACTCCAAGTGGCTGGTCCGCCGCGCTTCGCTTCGATGTGATCGTCACCGACGGAGATGCTCGCCCAGACCGACTGAGACTCAATCTGACAACCGAAAAGGTCTTCGGAACTGATGGCAACTGGCGCTTCCGAGCACTGGCGCTGACCAGGCGCGACATCGACGGCGACGGCAGCGGAATGGGTCTCGAGCTGCGAACCGCAGTGGCTCGTCGAATCCCAGGAGCACCCGGAGGGCTCAGGCTGGGCGTCGAGACCTTCAACGGTCTCGGGCGAACGACGTCCTTCGGCTCCTTCGATGAGCAGAACCACCGTGTCGGGCCAGCGATCAGCGCCTCCTTCGGGGGTGGCTGGCGTGGATTCGGCAGCGTCCTCTTC
>JANQPS010000371.1 GCA_028285365.1 Thermoanaerobaculia bacterium
CTCTATGGCCAAAGCTCCACGGCGCATCAGGAAGGAGAGACACATTCCCGGCACCCGTCGAGGCAGGACCGGCGTCACGGTCACCACCTCCAGATCCTCCGACAGGTCCCTAAGCTTTCGGCCACTACGGCCACTTGGACGCACCGGTGCGATGTTCGACTAGCAGTCAGAACCTCGCTCTCTCTGGAGTCATTCCCTTTGAGGGGGCGGTCGCCCAACCCTCCTCGATGTCCCCCGCTTAGCTCGGGAGCGCCTCGGTGTCGCCTGCGGCCTCTCCCTCAGAAAGCTCGGCCATGAGGCGGGCCTGCTCCCCCAGCAACCCCTGAACGAGGAGACGATCCTGATCGAGGCGCTCGCGTTGTGCCCGTACAAAACGCGAGTAGGGACCAACGACATCTCGCAGTCTGGCCATCGAGCGATCCATTTCGGCATCGAACTCGCTCGTCAACGAACTCATCAGCGTCATCCGCAGCGCTTCGAGACGCTCTCTGAGCGCTGTCTTGGCACGCCTCCGTCGAACCGGCAGCACCAGGAGCCCGAGCGTCGCCAGCGCCCCGGCGGTCAAGAGTCCGGTGATGTCGACAGCGGTGGTGGTCGCCGCCAGCGTCACGATAGAGCCGACGCCCAGGGCTCCCGCCTCGAGCACCGCCGCGCCAGCCAACGAACGCTGCACGGCCGCAGCCATTCTCGTGGCCTCGTGCCGTCGATCGAAGCCGTCAACCGCTCGGGCCGCGGCTCGACCGAGCGTCTCGAGAAGACGGTTGCGGTCGGTCTCGAGGAGCGCATCCGAGCCGGCGCCGATCACTTCCTCGCGGTGCACCTCGAGACGGCTCTCGACCCGCTGCCTCAAGCCTTGCCACTGGCGCAGCTCGCTGGACACCATCCAGTCGATCAGGACTCCCACCCGCGCTTCGATCTCCTTCGGAAGCTCCGCAACGACCTCCCTCTCGAAGCGTCGCTCGAGGCGTTGTTTGTCCAGCAACTCGAGAACCCGCCCGATTCGCAGCGTCTCGTCGAAGAACGCCGTGCCCCGATTCTCTAGTTGGCCCAGCAGTCGGTCGCAGTCGGAGAGTCGCAGCTCGAACTCGCGCTTCATGTCCTCGACGTACAGATCCAGCTGATGCTCGATGTCGTCGAGCGTCGAGAAGTCCTCTACCAACAGCTCGCGCCGCGCCTCCTGGCGTTCGGCGTCTTCCCGGAGCAGTTTTCCGGAGACGGACAGCGGATTCACGAGTTTGAGACGGAAGCGCTCAGCCTGATCGAGCGTCCCGATCACGTAGTCCTCGAGCTCCACGATGCCGCTAGCCCGCCGCTCGGGCTCGCTCGACGCTGTCCGCGCATCCCGAGCGCTCACGGGAAAGATTGGCGGTGAGAAGCCCAGGAGTCGAGCGCACCCCTGTTCGACGAAGTCGCTCACCTCGCGAACCGCAGCTCCTCCGTCGTCAGCGTGCAGGTCGACCTTGTTGATCACCACGATGATCTTCTTGCCCCACTCGCGCAGGCTCTCCATGAAAGCGCGCTCACTCTCGGTGAAGGGTCGATCGATCGAGGTCACGAACATCACGGCATCGGCTCGAGGCACGAACTCACGAGTCAGGAGTTCGTGGTCTCTGGCGATCGCGTTGGTCCCGGGCGTGTCGACCAGGGTCAAGTCCTTCAGCACCGGCGAGGGTGACGCCAGATACTCGACGCCGCCATCGCCGAGCCTCGCATCCCGAGATTCTCCCCCACGGATGACGTGAAGGCGATCGGTCGTCGGCGTGACGCCCTCAGCCAGGAGATCTTCTCCGATCAAGGCATTGAGAAGAGCACTCTTGCCCGCGTTGAATTCACCAGCCACCACGACCAGGAAGACATCGTCGAGCTGCCGAGTGGTCTCGACGAGAGTCGCCAGATCTTGTGGGCTCGCACCTCGACTCTCGAGGAGGCTTCTCGCAGACCCGACGAGCGAGCGCACCTCTTTGAGAAGCTGGTGTTGTCTCTCGCCGAGTAGGTGTCCGAGCATGATTTGCAACCGACTCCTCTGCCACACAGGGCTCTGGCCCGACCTCGAGCGCAAGCGAGCCAACCCTATTGCAGGCCAACTCGTGCCCTGACTCGGGTCGCGGGCGATCAGTCCATGTGACCTCGCGCGATGTCGAATGGTCACATTCAAGAGGGGGACCGTGGAGCGGTCCCGCAGCGACCCCAGTTGACAAGCGGGCCTCCACCGCGAGGCCGAGGAGGCTCCATGGAGCGCGTTGATAAGGTCAAGCCGGTCGCGACTCGAGTCGCGAAATCGACCATGACGACATCGCGATCGCAGTTCGGCTGGCCTCACGCCTTTGCAGTTGTAGCCGTCGTCGTCGTCATCGCGATTGCAGTCGTCAGCCTCGCCGTCATCCAGGGCGCCCGCGAGGGCGCCCAAGCGGTCGCGCAAGGGTCACGCGAGGCAGTCGCCGGTATCGAGCGAATTGCCGCCGCCTTCAAGACCGGCACGATCCGCGAGACCTTCTTCAGCTACGCCACCGCCATGAGCGGTAGCAACTACCTCCAGTTCGCGACCCTCAATCAGACGGAAGTCTTCGAGCGCGAAGACAGCGCCACTGCCCTGTGGGGTCAGCTCGAGCTCCCTGCGGTCATCGTTCGGGCTACCGCACCCGTCGAGTACACCTACTTCCTGGACTTCGAGGGTGAGTGGTCGTTTCGGCTCGTTGACGACGTGCTGACGGTGATCGCCCCGCCGATCGAATACAACCAACCCGCCATCGACGCATCAGCCTTGGAATTCGAGATCCGCCAGGACTCGCTGCTGCGTGACGAGGAGGCGGTGCTGGCCAAGCTCAAGTCCGGACTCGTACCCATGGCTCGACAGCGAGCTCGATCGAATCTCGCTCTGGTCCGGGAGCTCGGTCGCAATCGCACGAGGTCCTTCATCGAGACCTGGTTGCTCCAGAGCTTCGGCGAGTCGTCCAACCGGGTGCACGTCGAGGTCCTTTTCGCCGACGAACCTGCCGCTCGAGACACTCCCGAATCGAATGAACCGTTGCGCATCAGAGGACTCGATGAGTGATCTAGAGAACCAGGTATCTGACGGGTCCGAGCGCCCGCTTACCGCGTCGCACGCCGAAACGCGGGCCCACCAGACCCGCCTGTTGCAGCGGCTCCTGACCAGGTCACTCGAGTCGAACGCCTTCTATCGCGACAAGTTCTCGGGCCTGGGCCTCGAGCCCGAATCCTTCGAGGTTGCCAGCCTGCAGACGCTCCCGCTGACGCTCAAGAGTGAGCTGGTGCGCGACCAGCTGAGCCATCCGCCTTACGGCTCGAATCTCTCGGAACCATTGGAGCGCTACGTGCGACTGCACCAGACCTCCGGAACGAGCGGCGCTCCCATGCGCTGGCTGGACACACCCGAGAGCTGGCAGGCGTTCCTCGGCTCCTGGAGGCTGGTGCTCGACGCGTGCGGCATCACCAGCAGCGACCGTGTCTTTGTCGCCTTTTCTTTTGGCCCCTTCATCGGCTTCTGGGGCGCCTTCGAGGCCGCCCAGCAGCTCGGCGCCCTGACTCTCTCCGGCGGTGCTCTCGACACGCGGCAACGACTCCACCAGCTTCTCGAGCACGAAGCCACCGTGCTGATCTCCACGCCAACCTACGCACTTCGGTTGGCGGAGGTCGCTCGCGCGCAGGGACTGGACCTCAGCAACTCGGCCCTTCGCGTGACACTTCACGCCGGGGAGCCCGGAGCGAGCGTTCCTGCGGTCCGCGACCGGCTGGCCGAAGCGTTCGGCGCCAGAGTCTCCGACCACGCAGGCGCCACCGAAATCGGTGCCTGGGGTTACCCAGGACCAGACGCTCGCATGTTCGTCGACGAATCGCGTTTCGTCGCAGAGCTCATCGACCCGGATACTCATGAAGCACTAGAGGTCGGGCCTGAGCCGAGGCGTGGCGAGCTGGTCCTCACGTCGCTCGAACGCGTCGGGAGCCCGGTGATCCGCTACCGAACCGGCGATCTGGTCCTGATGGCGCGCGAGACCGACGGTCCTCGCCGAGTCTTTCTCGATGGCGGAGTTCTCGGACGCGTCGACGACATGTTCGTGGTCCGCGGAGTCAACGTCTACCCCAGCGCCATCGAGAACATCGTCCGCCAGGTCGAGGGTATCGTCGAGTTTCGTGCCCACGTGACTCGCCGCGACGAGATGACCGAACTGGAGATCGAGATCGAATGTGCCGACGGCACCGGGGACCGACCGCTGGAGGAACTCAGTCGTCTGCTGCGCGAACGACTCAGTCTCCGCGTCGGAATCCAGTCCGTCGCCCCTGATTCGCTACCGCGCTTCGAGCTCAAGGCCCGACGATTCGTATTCGACTGATCTTCGACCTCGGCACGCCGCTGGAGCCGCGTGAGCTACCTGCCCGTAGGTCGGGCCAGGGTCACTGCCACCACCAGAAAGACTGCCAGCCCCGCGATGTGTGACCAGCCGATGGTACCCACCACCCCGGCGCTCGGCCAAAGCAGCAGCGCAGCGGCAACACCCAAGAGAACCCTCGCTGGAGCACCGATCGGAGCCCGAAGGTAGCCCGAGATTGCGGCAGCCAGAGGCACGATGCCCGCCAGCGCGAGGACGACCGAAGTCAACACCCGGAAACCTTCCGCCGGCCCCCCGCTGTCGCTCAGCAGCAGGAGCTCGGGTCTGAGGACGAACATGTAAGGAAGGGTGAATCCCACCAGAGCAAACCGGAAGGCCGCAAGGCCGGTCTGCATGATCTTGCTCCCGGCGATCGACGCTGCCGTGTATGCCGCCAGCGCCACGGGCGGGGTCACCATCGACATCATGCCGAAGTAGAAGATGAACAGATGTGCCGCCAACGGAACGACACCGAGGTCGCCCAGGACAGGCCCGATGAGCGTCGCCATCAGGAGGTAGCACACCGCCGACGGCAACCCCATCCCCAGAACGATCGACGAGACCATGATCAAGACCAGCGCCAGCAACAGACTCTGATCCGCAAGCGGCAAGATCATGGCTGGCAGTCGCGTTCCCACACCGGTGAGCGTCACCACGCCAATGACGATCCCGACGCACGAAGCAGCACTGATCAGGGCCACCGATCCCGCCGCAGATTTCCGGAGTGCTGCAAGCAGCGAGCGCAGGTCCAGACGCGTCTGTGCGCTCAAGCAGCTGGCAACCAAGACGACTCCCAGCGCGACGGTCACCGATCGAAAGGGGCTGTAACCGGTCAACAAGAGCACGATCAAGATGCCCAGAGCCGAGGCAAACAGGACGCCGGCGACCGGCTTCATGGGACCGTCGTCTCGACCTGCGTCCCCAGCCTGGGCCTCAGTCGCCTCACCGTCTGCTCGATCTCCAGCCACTCGCATCGCCGTCAGGTGAACGATGAGAAACAGCGAGAAGTAGTAGAGAAGGGCCGGAATGATCGCCGCTCTGATGATCTCCACGTAGGTGACCGGAGGGTCCACGATCTCCAGCATCATGTAGGCCCCGGCGCCCATGACCGGGGGCACCAAAGCGCCTCCGGAGCTCGCAGCCGCCTCGACGCCTGCAGCGATATGGCGGGCAAACCCCGAGCTGCGCATCAGCGGTATCGTGAATGTCCCGGTCGTCGCGGTGTTGGCGACCGCGCTACCTGAAAGAGACCCCATCAGGCCACTCGACAGAACGGAGACCTTGGCGGCGCCACCTACCGTGCCTCGGAACAGCCGTCGCGCTCCCTGGATGACGAACTGGGTGGCTCCCGTTGCTTCGAGAACCGCTCCGAAGACGACGAACAAGAAGACGTAGGTGAACATCACCTTGAGCGCGGTGCCGAAGACCCCCTGGCTGTGCAGAAACGTCTGCGACACGATCCGCTCGAGAGAGTACCCCCGATGTGGGAACAGGAAGTCTGGCAGCGACCTCCCGAACAGCCCGTACAGCACGAAGACGCCGGCCAGGCACGGCAGGGCCCAGCCCACCGTGCGCCGCGTGGCCTCGAGGACCAGGAGCAAGCCGACACCGCCCACGACCAGGTCGAGCGTCGACTCCGCACCCGCTCGATCTCCCAGCGACGATCCTCCGATCCACCAATGCCCGAAGGCCGGCTCGGTCTGGATGACGACAAAACCGCAGACGAGCGCCGAGATCAGCGTCAGAAGCCTCCCGAGCCATACCGACCAGCCAGGGCCGACACGCTCGGAGCGGAGGAAACACAGGCTCAGCCCGAAGAAGGCGAAGATCGCCAGCTGACTCTGAGGCCGTAGAAACGGGTAGTTGACTTCTGCCAGCGTGAAGAGAACCAGCACGACCGACAACACCGTCACGAACGCCGGTGGAGTTGGGGCTCCGGCGGCGACGGGGGCCGGTGACTTCCCTTCTTCGCTCATGCGCCTCGACTCAGTCAGACGTGACCGAGTGCGGGTGTGCCCTGGAGGGAATCAGGGGGTTTCTCCGGCATCAGCGCTCATGAGACCGATCTCGCGATAGAAGCGAACGGCACCTGGATGAAACTCGATCCCCGTATCGCGCGCGGCGTTGCGCTCATTGATGGCGCGGCCGGCCGGGTGGCGCTCGACGACCGCAGCTGCGTTCTCGTAGAGCGTCTTCGTCACCTGATAGATGGTTTCTTCGCTCACGCTGGCGGAAGTGATCAGGTGCATCGAGCCCACATCCAGACCACGGTACTCGTCCGCTTGATTGCGATACGTCTCGGCAGGAATCGTCGCTGGCCGAAAGAACGGGTACTCCTCGATCAGCGACGCCATCTCGGTCTCGCCATAGGGCACAAACCGAATGTCCTGAGAGCTGGTCGCTTGCGTGATGGACGCGGTCGGCACGGCCCCGCCGAGAAACGCGGCTTCGGCAGCACCGTCTGCGAGCATGTCGACGGCACCCGCCTGGGTGTTGTTGAGAGCCGTCAGGTCGTCATAGGTCACCCCATGGGCGCCCAGAATCGGTCGCAAGAAGTACTCGAATCCCGCACCGGCAGGGCCCAAGACCACACGCTTCCCGGCCAACGACGCAACGTCGACGACGTCGGACGAGCTCGGCGTGATGAACATCGCCACGTTGGGTGCCAGAGTGATCACCGCGCGAATGTCGTACGCCTGCTCCCAACCTTCGGTTCCGCGCGCAGCAAAGTAGCTGATCGCAGAGTTCGCCAGGGCGAGATCGAGCTCGCCACGTGCGAGTCGCCTGATGTTCTCCTGTGAGCCTTTGGTCGCCTCGGAGGTGACCTCCCAACCGTTCTCGCCGGCAAACTCGTTGAGCGTTTCGCTCAGCGCACCGCCCACGACAAAAAACGCACCTCCGGGAGGAGCGCTACCGAGACTCAGGAAGCGAGCGACGTCTCCACCGCCGTCGGAGGCTGCGTCACCACCTCCGCCTCCACACCCAAGCACTAGCGAGAGCGAGAGCAGAAGGACAAAAGGGGCGCCTGGTCGCCTCAGGAGACCAGGAGTCGTTCGTCTAGAAGCTTTGGGCACCGCCTGGACACTCTCCGGAGCGTCGGTCCGAGTGCGCTGAGATCTTGAGATCATCGTGTTCTCCCGTGCTGGAGCGCGGACTCTAGCAGCCGTAGGACGAACTCCTCCGAGCCAACCGTCAAGATCGAGTCGCCGAGGCCTCGAGAGCATGGCGGTAGGCCTCTTCGTAACGCGCCGCCACTCGTTCCCACGTGAGCTCGTCGAGCACGCGCTGGCGCCCTGCACTCCCCCACTCCTCGCGCAGGTCTGCGCTGGCCAACAACTCCTCCAGGGCGCGTGCGAGCGCGCCAGGATCCTGCTCGGGGACCAGTCGTCCGGTCGTGCCGTCCACGACCGCGAGAGGGATACCCGAGATCCCGCTGGCGACCACTGGCAGGCCACTTGCCATCGATTCGAGGATGACATTCGGCAAACCATCGACGTTGCCACTCTCATCGTGAACCGCCGGCAAAGTGAAGAGATCGGCGGCGCGGTAGAGCCCAGGCAACTCGTCCCTCTCCACCAATCCGGGAAAATGCACTCGGCCCTGGAACCCGGCGAGAGCTTCTCGGTACTCGGACTCTCGATCGCCACCACCTGCGAGGACGACATGGAGAGCCGGGTAACGCTCGAGAAGTGCCGGTACGGCCTCGACCAGGACGCCAAATCCCTTCTTCGTCGCCATGCGCCCTACACCGAGCAGCACGACATCATCGGCTGCGATGCCAAGCCGCTGGCGCCACGTCGTGCGCCCGGCGCCCTCGGGAGAAAAGGCTTGCGGATCCACGCCATAAGGAATGACCTGTCGATGTCCTTTCCCGTCCCCAAGAGCCCAGACCCGATCGACGAGCTCGGGTGAACAACCAGTGACGAGGTGACTGCGAGCGAGCAGCCTCTTCACCCGACCTCGCAGGACTCGCCTCTCCGCTAGAAACACGTCGCTGCCGTGGAGTCCGTGCGCGAGGAGCGGGCCGTTTCGGGAGCCCCCAAGCGCGGCCCCCGCCGCCAGCCCATTGGGCACGATCCAGTGCGCATGGACGAGATCGAAGCGGGTCTTGCGAATCGCTTGCGCGACTGCGCGCCGGGCTCCGCGAAGATAGAGCGGCGTGGCCACGGCGGCCTTGAGTCGGACGGACTCGTCGCGTTTGAGCGTGCGGGAATAGCCTATGACTTCGAGAGGGCGCGGCGCATAGGCGAACCGCTTCGCAACCACGCCGCTTTCGGTCCACTCACTGCGGACCTTGTCTGCTCGCGGAACGAGCACCGTCACTGCGTGTCCCCGGCGAACCAGTCCGCGGGCAATCTCGCGGATGAAGGGGCCAGTCGTGTCTTCTTCGTAACGCGGATAGGTCTGCGTCACGAAGAGGAGCTCGAGCGACGAGTCCCTGCGGGTTTCCCTTGCCATGCCCATGAAGGACGTCCCGACGGGCGGCATCGGTCAGGCCGGTGACGCAGCTGCTGATCGTCACCTGCGAGCCGTGCGCCTAGTCGAAGGTCTCCTTGATCGAGAAGCTGTCGGACCTGTGGAAGTTCTTGTAGGTGATCATCTCGCCGATCAGCCCAGTCGTCAGCACCTGAATGCCCAGCAAGATCAGCAAGATCCCGAGCAACAGGAGCGGTCGGTTGGACAGGCTCTCTCCCTGGAACCACAGAATCGCGAGGTACAGACAGATCACGAACCCGCTGGCCGCGCTGCCGATGCCCAAGAGTCCGAAGAGATGTAGTGGTCGCCGCGTGTAGCGCGTGATGAACAACACGGTGATCAGATCGAGCAGTCCCTTGTACAGCCGGTCCCAGCCGTACTTCGAATGACCGTGCCGTCGAGGCTGATGCTGCACGACGATTTCACCGATCCG
This sequence comes from Thermoanaerobaculia bacterium, assembly GCA_028285365.1. Taxonomy (GTDB): domain Bacteria; phylum Acidobacteriota; class Thermoanaerobaculia; order Multivoradales; family Multivoraceae; genus JANQPS01. The sequence continues at coordinate 9,295 of JANQPS010000371.1, forward strand.
AAAACCCTGCCTGGACGCTAGGACCGGTATGTAGCGATGAAGCTCTCCGTAGATGGAGATCTGCTCGACCACTTCGCGACGATACGCCTTGAACCCGCAGTTGAAGTCGTGCAAGTCGACGCCCGCGAGATGCCTCGTCACCCAGTTGTACAGGCGCGACGGTAGGCGCTTGCCCAGCGGATCCTGACGCCGTCTCTTCCACCCGCTCACCAGGTCCAGATCCTGGTCTTCCAGGGTCTCGAGGAAGCGCGGGATCTCGGCGGGATCGTCCTGCAGATCGCCGTCCATGGTGATGATGATCCGACCGCGTGCGCGCTCGAAGCCGGCCGACAGCGCAGCCGCCTTTCCAAAGTTGCGGCGAAAGCGAATCAACTTGACTCGCTCGTCGACCGAACGGGCACGGTGAACCCGCTCTACCGTGCGGTCACTCGAGCCATCGTCCACGAAGATGATCTCGAACGGCTCGATTGCGGCTTGGCCCAAAACCTCCGCGACGCGGCGCGCCAGTTCTTCGACCGAGTCCTCTTCGTTGAGAACCGGCACCACGACACTGAGCTCACAGGGAGGCGACGGATCTTGACGACGGCTGGTGTCGTCCGGAGCCGTCTCGTCCAGCCTGGCGACACTCATCGCCGCTGTCCCCAGGACGAG
>JANQPS010000374.1 GCA_028285365.1 Thermoanaerobaculia bacterium
AACCTTCTTCAGCCTCGAGCCGCGCGTAGAGGCTCGTGCGGCCCCCTGGGCTCACCAGCCGCAGGGTCGCTACACCGGACTGGTTGACGAGGCGAGCGAGGTAGAGAGCGCTGGCCGCTTCACCCCCGGGCGGGTTCGACGTATCGATCTGCAGATAGCGCTGCAGACGCTCGATGGGTGGCTCCTCCGGTGGACTGGATCCCGAGCACGGAGCCAGCGGCAGCAGGAGGAGCAGCGAGAGGAGGCTGGAACGCAACACGGGGGGAGTCTAGTCGGCGCGGGTCAGGATGGTCAGGACTTGGCCCCGGCAAGACTCGGTTGCGCGGGCCGTTGAAGAGTCTCCGAGACAAAGAAAAAGGGCGTCCCGAAGGACGCCCGAGAACAAGGTGGCGAAAAGAGCTTCGCCTTAGGAGCCGGAGCTGGACTGGGCCAGCGAAGCGAGACCGCTGGGGTAGCGGACGAAGTAGCCGTTCGCCCAGACGATGTCCTGGTCGTAGTCGGTCGCGATGAACGGGCCGATGACGTAGGCGCCTGACTCGAAGGTACCGTCGCGACCACCGGAGCCGATGCCCATGACGTTGGAGTTACGGATGAGCACCTGCGGGTTGGTGTTCCAGTCGGTGACCGAAGCGTACTCGTACTCAGCACCCCAACCATCGAACTCCGGAACCTCCTGCAGGTAGAAGAAGGTACTGGACGGGTTGAGGACATCGACGAGGTCTGAGTAGTCGACGGACTGGCCGAGGCTGCCCCAGTCGAAGGTCTGGCCCTGGCCAGCGGCCGCGGCGGACGCGTTGTCGGTCAGCCAGGAAGTCCAGGCGGTACCGGTCGTGCGCTGGTCAGCCATGGTGCGCTTCTGCTTCGCCTTCTGGAGGGCGTCGAGCAGGTTCGGGATGAGGAGGGCGGCGATGATGCCGATGATGGCCACGACGATCAGAAGCTCGATCAACGTGAAACCACCCTGGCGGTTACGAAGTCGCTGAATCATTTGAGGTCTCTCCTTCTTGACTCTTTTCGCCGCCTACATGGCGACGACAGCTCACGGGTGGTTAAAGCACATCGTGTGCCAGGGTGCCCGAGATCGAAGAAGGGCCCTACTTTCAGGCCTTTGCGGATCTAGGCTGCCTGAAGACTGACGTGGCAAGGACAAAACCTGTCAGTGCACCTTGGCAAGAGACAGAAAGTGTCAGGTGGCGGCAGCGCAAGGGAAACTCCTTGGGCGATCATCGCCAGGACCCCTTGCGTTCGAGGGACCTGCGTCAGTTGCCAGGTGCCGTCGCCAGGAGATCCTCGACGAGCTGCTTGTACAGGTCGACACCGTCGACGAAGGCTGGCAGCGCGAGTCGCTCGTCGGGTCCAGTCATCGACATGCTGTCCATGCTGATCGCGATGAACGGCGAGAAGCCGTAGCAATCGGCACCGGTCTCGCGGAAGAACCGCGAGTCGTTGGCGAAGTAGGACAAGAAGTAGGGACCGGCGGTCACGCCCGGTCGATAGTCGTCCAGAGTCTTCTGGATCTGCAGGAAGTCGGGGCTGTCGATCGGACTCCCGAAACCTGCTCCGGGCGGCTGTTCGTACTGGACTTCCAGGCCGGCCGTGAGCCAGTCGGGGAGCAGGATCTCGAGGGCCTGGTCGAGGTCGGAGCCAGGCAGGAGATGGACGATGAGCCGCAGCCGGTAGCCGGAGCTCTCTTCCTCTTCTTCGACCGGGAACGGATGGATCTCGTCGCGAAAGAGAGCCTGTAGATAGGGCGGCAGCGACTCGAACCACTCTCGATTGCGAAGCAGCTCGTCCGGTTGCTGGAGTGGGACGCCGATCTCGGGATTCTGTCGAGTCTGGGCATAGCTGGCGAGAAACCCTCTGACCTCAGGCGTCAGTCGGAGCGGCGCGATCTGGCCGATGTCACGAATGTCCTCGAGCAGGTGTTCGAGATGCTCGCGGGAGTCACTTCGAGCCCAGACGTTGACGAATCGCTTCTGGGAGAATGATGTCCCCCAATACTTGATCGTCTGAGGATCGGTAGCCTCCACGACCCCACCTTCGGTGAGCAGGGTGTCGAAGCGGGCGACCAGATCCGGGTGCTGCGCGATGATCCAACGCGCGCCCAGGTCACTGCCGATCTCTTCGCTGCTGGTCGCGAGGAAGATCAACGACCGTTCAGGTGGCGATCCGCGCTCGTCGGCGGATCGCTTGGCCTCGAGAAAGGCTTCGAGCTGGGCGATCGCGACGCTTTTCATGTCGAAGGCGCCGCGGCCGAAGATCCACGGGCCTTCGATGGTCCCGGAGAACGGCGGGTGTCTCCAGAGGTCCGGGTGAAGGACCGGGTCGGTGTCGATGTGGTTGTGGAGCACCAGCGCCTGAGGGCTCTTGCCCTCGATGATCGCCCAGAGATTGGCCTTACCGTCCGGGAATTCTTCGATCGTGGGCTCTATGCCGACACTGGAGATGATCTCGGCGAGGTATCTGGCGGCGTCGATCTCGCTGCCCGTCTCGTTGGTGGTGTCGATGCGCAGCAGGCCCTGGAGTCGCTGGACCTCGATCAGAGAGCCGAAGTCGACGTCGTG
>JANQPS010000391.1 GCA_028285365.1 Thermoanaerobaculia bacterium
CCTGCTTGCGGGCCGCGGTGCGCTCGACGAGGCTCGTGATCGTCTGGAGCGAGCCGTCAGTCGCCAATCGACACCAGCTGCTAGTCATCTGACTGCGCTCGGCGATGTCTACCGGAGGTTGGGAGTGCCGGAGTTGGCCGAGGGCGCGTACCAACGGGTCGTGGACGGAGCGGAGCGTGACTCACTCGTGCGAGCCCGCGCCCTGATCCGACTCGGACGCACCGAGGAGGCGTCGTCCCTGATCGACGGGCTGGCGGGGGAGGTCGGGGCGGATCCCGGGCTGCTGGAGGTACGGGCTCTCGTTGCCACGATCAAGGGGAACTGGTCGGCTGCAGAGCGCTACTCGCGCGAGGCGCTCGAGCTCGCGCCCGAGTCCGCAGGCGCGTGGAATCACCTTGCGGTGGGTCTCGACGAACAGGGAGAGACAGCGGAGGCTCTGGTTGCCTATGCAAGAGCACTCGAGCTCGAGCCTGGATACTGGGAGGCACGTTTCAATCTGGGCTTGCTGCTGCGCAAGCTGGGTCGACACGAAGAGGCTCTGGCGTCTTTCGAGGAGGTTCTGGCCCAGGTGCCGTCGCACGCGAAGTCACACTACGAGGCAGGAGTGCTCCATGGGATTCTCAGTCGCTTCGATTTGGCGCGCGAACATCTCGAGAGTGCGCTCAGACTCGAGCCAGAGTCGCCGCGCGCCGAGCAGATCAGAACGCTGCTTGGACGATTGCAGTGAGTGGGGCTCGCAAGCGGGTCGCGGCACGAGCTCGAGGTGCCTGGGTGCTGCGTCGCGGTCAGACGGCTGTCGGAGCGCTCCTTCTGTGTGCGGCGTTCGCGACCGGATGTGGGCCAGCCGATCGTGCCGCCGAGGCGCCAGCAGACGGCTCTCTCGACTCTGTGAATCGTCGGACCGGAGCGCCTGTCGTTCTGATCTCGATCGACACGCTGCGTTCTGATCGCCTGCCGGCGTACGGCTACCGCGGCGGCGAGACGCCAAACATCGATCGTCTCGCAGCGCAAGGCGTGGTCTTCGAGCACGCCTTCTCCCACAGTCCACTGACTCTGCCGTCTCACGCCTCGGTCATGACTGGCGTCTTGCCCTACGAACACGGCGTGCGCAACAACCTCGGCTACCGCTTCGGAGCGGGGAGTCGAGCCACCTTGCCGGAGCAGCTCGGCGACGCTGGCTACGCCACCGGAGCGGCCGTGTCCTCGTACGTGCTACGCGCCGCGACGGGGATCGCCACCGGATTCGACTTCTACGACGACGGCATCACCGTTCGCGAACGCCAGCCTCTCGGTCGCCTCGAGAGGCCCGGCGCAGCGTCGCTGGCTGCGGCCGACTCGTGGCTGAAGGCTCGAGCTGGCGAGTCGTTCCTCTTCTGGCTGCACCTGTTCGAGCCCCACGCGCCGTACGTGACTCACTCGGCTGACTCCGATGCCCACCCCTACGACCAGGAGATCACCGCGGCGGACGCGGTGGTGGGGCAGCTGATCGAGACCCTCGAGTCGTTGGGCGTCTACGAAGAGGCTCTCGTCGTGCTGTTCTCCGACCACGGTGAGGGACTGGGCGACCATGGGGAGAGTGAACACGGGATCTTCTTGTATCGGGAGACGATTCAGGTTCCTCTGATCGTCAAGCTGCCTGGTGGTCAGCTGTCGGGTCGTCGACTCGGCGAGCCAGTGCAGCTGGTCGACATCATGCCGACCGTGCTCGACGTCGTAGGGCTCCCGATACCAGGGGGCCTTTCGGGACGGGCGATCGACTGGAGGGGCACTGGGCCTGCGCGACCGATCTACGCCGAGACTCTCTACCCACGAATTCACCTCGGCTGGAGCGAGCTGCGGTCGCTCGTCGAGTTTCCTCTCCAGCTGATCGACGCGCCTCGGCCGGAGCTCTACGACCTGGCGCACGATCCGCAGTCGAAGAGCGACCTGCTCGCTGGCGAGGTCGAGGGCGCCACTCGCCGCGGTTTCAGAGACCTCCAGGCACAGCTGGAGCAACATCGTGCCGCCGAAGAGAGCTTCAGCGCGGCACTTGGCGCCACTGCCGTGAGCCAGGAGGAGAGACGGCGCCTCGAAGCTCTGGGATACCTGGGCAGTGGGACGTCGAGACCAACGGGAGCTGACCCGAAAGACCGGATCGGAGAGCTCGAGACACTTCGTCGCGCCTTCGCTCTGGAAACCGCCGGTGACCTGAGCTCCGCGGCCTCGGTACTCGAAGAGCTCCTCGACGAGAGTCCGGAGTGGCTCGATGCGCGCACCAAGCTCGCCCAGATCTATCGCGATCTCGGGTTCCCGAGGCGCTCCTTGGCACAGCGCAAGCGCGCCATCTCGCAGGAGCCGAAGCTCGCCGCGGTACAGCTGCTGGAGATCGGTGCGCTGTATCTCGAGCTCGGCCAACTCGAGGACGCTCAGCGTCACGCCGAGGCCGCGAGCGAGCTCGAGCCCGGCCCTGCGTCTTTGCTTCTGGCAAAGGTCGCGCTGCGGCGAGGTGACCTGCAACGTGCACGTGATCTCGCCGAGCCGCTGGTGGACCGTGCCGCCACTTACTATGGCGCCGTGCTCGTGGTCGGAGAGTGTCTCTCCCTCGGTGGTGACCCAGCCGCCGCTCTCGATCTGGTCGAACGTGCGGTGGCGAGGGCAGCCGAGCGTGACGAAGGTCCCGTCGAGGCGTTGGCGCTCTTGCGAGGTGATGCCTTGGCGAGGCTCGGCCGCAACGACGAGGCCCGACAGGCTTTCGAGACGGAGATCGATTCGTTTCCGAGGCGCCTCGAGAGCTACTCCAGGTTGGCCGTCCTCCTGGCGGTCGACGGTCGGAACCAGGAGAGCCGAAGGACCCTCGCGCGGATGGTCGAGTCGGTCGGGTCACCGTTGGCCTTTGCGACCGCGGCTCGAACGGCAGAAGCCCTGGGCCTCCAGCAGGACGCTCAGAAGTGGCGTGCGCGGGCTGGTCGAGGAGACTAGCCGTCGCCCCCTAAAGTGCTTGCTTGTCGCCCGACCTGAGGTCGACTGGACCGGTCACTGATCACTTTGCTGCAGTCACCGAGGCCAGGCGCAGCCGGCCAAGGCCGTCCGGGCACTCGCCGCCGAGGGGGAACGACGACGAGTGCCCGGCGGGATCTCTCCCGTGGCTGGCTCTGAAACCCGCGGGAGGCTCGGGGAGCGAGCTTCCCGCAGCGTCGTCAGAAGCGGAAGCCGACCGAGAGACGGAAGGTGCGAGGCTGCTGGAAGCGTGTGTCCCTCAGAGCCTGTCCGAAGTTGGGGCCGAAGTCCCAATGGACCCCTTGGACGGGAGTTTCGGTGAACGGGTCGAAAGGCTCGAAGTCCGAGCTCGTCGTGGCGTCCAGGACGGTCGTGTTGACCAGGACACCGGCGTCACCGTTGAAGATGTTCAGCACTTCCGGCTGGATGAAGACCTCGAAGCTCTTGCCGAAGAGAAAAGAGTAGTTGAGGGAGACATCGGTACTGATGACGTCGTCGGTGGTGAAGGCGTCCCTTCCCGTGAAGTAGTAGTTGACCTCACGTGGCGGCGTCTCGAAGCCGAGGTCGCCAACGAAGTCGCCACTGCGAACCCGTCCACGAGCTCCGTAGGGAGTACCCGACGAGAACCGTTGAAGCGCGCTGACGCTCAGCTTGTGGTGATCACGGTTGAGGAGGTCGTAGATCGCCCACAGTCTGACCTTGTGGCGCGAGTCCACCTGGAGATCACCGCTGGGGTTGTTCTGTGCGAACGCCTTGAGCTCCGGGTACTCGCCAACTCGATCCCCTGCAACCGGTCCGAAGTCCCGAGTCTCGCCGTCGAAGTTGCCCTCGGCGTTCGACAGGGTGTAGTTCCCGGCAAGCTGGAAGCTGTCGCTGAAGCGATAGCTGAATTGGGTGTGTAGGCCGGTGTACTCACGCTCGAGCAGGCTGTTGTCGTTGCCGACGATCCCGAGGTCGAACACCCCGAGTGATTCCGACTCCGCCTTGCCGGTGGTCGTGTCGCGCCTGACGATGTAGAAGTCGTCGAACTCTCGACGCACCAGGTCGGCCCGCAAGAGTCCTTTCGAGCCCAGGCGCTTGGTGACGCCGAGGGCGATCTCGTTGGCTCCTGGAGAGCTGAGCGACTCGCGGATGATCGTGTTGCTGCCGGGGATGCCGGCAAAGAAGATGAGGTCCGTTGCGCTCGTGAAACCGACTCCCTGGAACCAGTCGAACACGATGTCCAGAGCGTCGCGGGAGCCCACGAGAGGCTGACTCGCGTCGGTGTTGATGGCTGGCCCGTCGTAGTCGAAGTAGATGTACGACGGCGCACCGGCAGTCGAAGTCGAGTCGGCGATGCCGGTGTTGAGTTGAGCGACGTACTCGCTGTAGCTCGCGTTGAGGACGAGGTCACCGTCCCCCTTGAGATCGTATGTGGCCCCCAGACGCGGGCTCAGCTTGGAGTCGTCGGCGATTTGAGCGGCAGCCGAGTTCTGGCCGTCGTTCTCGTCGTAGCGAAGGCCGATGTTGAAGCTCCACTTCTCGTTGAGCTGCCAGCGGTCGTTGACGAAGAACGACTGGGTCGTGAGATCGGCGCCCTGGCTCGGATTGTCGATCGGGTACCAGTTGATCGACGTGAGCCCGTTGGGATCGACGACCGGAAACACCTGTCCATCGGAAGTGATGATGGAGCTGTCGACCCACACGGAGAAGCCCGACGGCGACTGGTGGTTCTCGGAGCCTCTGAGGTCGCTGAACTGATCGAAGCCGAACACGAGGTCGTGTGAGCCGGCGTTGTCGGTTGCCAGGAAGTAGGAGCCTTTGACGAAGCTCGACTCGTTGTTGCGTTCGTCGAACGTGCACTCGGCGCAGAAGTAGGGGATGTAGAAGGTCGCCGAGCTCCTCGAAATGTCGATCAGGTTCGTCCCGTCGAGCAGCCCCTCTCCCGTGGCGCCCTGACCCTGACCGATCGAGAGCTCGCGCTCGGAGTATTGAGCCTCCACGAAGAAGTTCGAGGTGACGGCACCCGTGTAGTTCACCGCCAGCAGCTGCTGCGGGTCACCCCGGTCCGAGAGCGCGGCTGGTTCCAGCACGATGCCAAAAGGATCGTTGTTGGTCTCCGTGTCCTCGATGTCGATGAACGACGCCACGATGCTGTGGCTCTGTGCAGGAGAGATCGTGAGCTTGCCTTCCAGACGATCCTGTTCTCGCGACTGCGGGAACTGCAGACCCGTCTGGAGCTGTTCCAGGCGGTCGCGCTCGAGGACTCGACCAGCCGCGAAGAACCACAGGTAGTCCTTGACGAAGAAGCCGCCGAGAGTGGCTTCGGGAGTTTCTTCGATGTCGTCGATCTTCTGCTCACCGGCAGGAGTGGTCGCCTCCCAGTCCTGGTTGCGAGCATTGATTCTCAGAGACCCGTGGAACTCGTTGCCTCCCGACTTCGTGATGGCGTTGACGACACCCCCGGTGAACCGCCCGAGCTCGGCCGAAACGCCGGAGAGAGACGTCGTGGTCTCCTGAATGGCGTCTTCGATGAACAGATCCAGAGGCTGCCCACGCAGGTTCTCGTTGACGGTGACACCATTGACCATGAACAGACTCTCGTAGGACTGGCTACCGGACACCGAGATGACCGGATTGCCGCGCTCGGCTCCCGGACCCGTGTCTTGAACTCCCGGAGCGAGCAGGACGGCGTCCTGGAGATCACGGTTGATCGGCAACGCCTCGATGGTCTCGAACTCGTAGGTCGTCGAGCTCTGTGGCGCGTCGGTGAAGGTCTCACTGTTGCCGACGACGACGATCTCTTCCGTCACGTCGCCGACCTGCAGCTCGGTGTCGTACGTCTTCGTCTGGGCCGCCACGACGAGCACTTCGGCGCGCTGGCTCTGGAAGCCGTCGAGCGCGAACACCACGTCGTAGGTACCCGGTGGTAGCGCTGGCACCAGATAGGCGCCGTTGCCCGCGGTGAACACCTCTCGGGTGCGCTGCAAGTTGGGCGACGACACGGTCACCTTGACGCCGGGCAACGGCTGATCTGCCGCGCTGACGGTGCCTGAGAGTTTGCCGGTCGGGATGCCCTGCGCAAACGTCGGCACGTGGATCGTGAGCGAGATCACGAGGGCCGCTAGCAGCACGCATCGCATCGGAACCCGTCTCATCGAGGGTCTTGTCATCGAGCGTTTCTCCTGAAGGGAATTGAGCTCGAGTCGCTCGAGAAGGGCGTCACGTTGGCGTCGGACCAAGCGACCCGAGCGATGCTGTAGCAGCAAGGCCAGTGCCCAGGCTTCGGGGCGTGACCATGATGAGTGCGCAGTGCACGGCGACCGGGTGCGAACCGACGGATT
>JANQPS010000393.1 GCA_028285365.1 Thermoanaerobaculia bacterium
ACGCTCTGTCTCCAGGGCGACCGATTTCGCGTCGACGCCCATTGGGAGACGGTCGAAGGGGGCACCGATATCGCGAGAACCTCGGTGCTGACCTCCGACACCGGTTTTCTGTGGTTCTTCGAGCCCGACAACCTCGAAGCTGTGATCAAGGTGCTCGACGGCTGCAGCGTCAACGGCCACTACTGGCTCTTTGCCGGGGGGCTCACCGACGTGGGTGTCGAGCTCACGGTCACAGACACCGCGACCGGGGCCATCAACCTCTACGCCAGCGTCGTGGGCTCACCCTTCCAGGCGGTGCGCGACACTGCCGCCTTTCCATGCTCCATCTAGACCTTCTCATCCCTGCGCACGGGCCAGAGTCTCCCGGCTGATCTCAGCCGACGCAGGGGCCCCGTCTCGACCCTGCACAGGCTCGGACTCGACCTTTCTGTCCCGACCTCGTGCGCTTCGCCTCACCGGAAGCGTTGAGTTAGGTGCCAGGTACTTCATCGGTCATTCGACGATAGAGCGTCGAGCGAGTCGCAGACGACGACTCCAGGATCGGTGTACCTGCCCACTTTCGGAGGGAGAGAAATGCACGAGCAGTCGGCAGTCCGCACATCAGCCCGCCTCTGGACGACCGTCCTGGCGGCTTTTGCCATCGTGGGGATGGGCGCTCCGCAGATCCGCGCGGACACCTGTACGGTGCCCGGCAGCCACTCGACGATCAACTCGGCCATCGACGACCCGGTGTGCACCGAAGTCGAGCTCGACGCCCTGGTCTACGACGAGACCCTCGACGTCGCACGCTCGATCGACCTGATCGGCCCGCCCGCCGCCAGCGCCGAGATCAACGGCCCGGTGAGGGTTGCCGGGAGCGGCACGACCGTTCGCCTCGAGCGACTCATCGTGACCACCGACTGCGACGCGCAGGCGGTCCTGGCAAGAGACGGCGCGCAGGTCGACGCCTCCGAGCTGGACGTGGTTTTTGCCGATGGCGCCGGATGTCTCGGAGGTCTCTTTCTCGATGGCTTCGAGGTGGGTACCACAGCGGCCTGGGTTGCGCAGGTGAGCCCGTGACGCTGCCTCTCGAATTCGACCTCGACCCATCCAACCGAACGGAGTCTCCGATGATCAGCTGGGAACACGAGCCAAACTCGCAGGCGCCACCTCTGGGACCCAGGCGGCGGACTTCACTGATAGCGGTCATCACCCTGACCGCAGCAGCTTCCATGGCGACCGCGCAGGCACCGAAGAGCGCGTCACCTCTCTCTCCAGGCGATCCAGCGACCTACACCACTCTGGACGAGCGCTGCCCGACCTTCAGCTGGGCGCGGCTGTCCAACGCCACGTCGCAGCGCCTCGTGGTGTTCTCCGTCGACGACGCCACCGGCGAACTCGCCGACGAGCCTCGTCTCAGTGTAGAGCTACCGGCAACCGCCGGCTCCTGGACTCCTCAAGGCAACCGTTGCCTCGAGTCCGGACGTCGATTCGCCTGGACGTTGGGGAGCGTCGACACAGCAGGCAAGACGTCCTGGTCGGACCCGCTGCTGGTCCAGACTGCCAGCGTCCCGAGCGAACAACAGGTCGAGCGCGCCATGAAAGTCATCGAGCGCTACCTCGCAGCCCAGGGCGAGACTGCAGCAGCGGGAGTTGCCAAGACCATCACCCGCATGGCGGACGCCACGCGACCGTCGACATCGCAGCAGCGGGCCCGCGCCCGCTCGAGTCGTCAGCGTCTCGGCAGCGCCGGCGGCTCTGGTCCCACGGCTGCAATCCGCGGCGCGAT
>JANQPS010000396.1 GCA_028285365.1 Thermoanaerobaculia bacterium
GACCTGGAACTTGACCGCCGGACTGGCGTTGTCGATGCCGACGTTGCCGTTCTGGTTTACGAAGAGGGCAGCGGCTGGCGCTCCGGCGCGGATTTCGAAAGGTCTGCGTCCAGCGTCGACGTCGGTTACGGCGAAGAGGTTGGAGCCACCGTTGCCGGTATCGTTGATTGTGATCTCCCAGTCGTTGGTGGGGAACGACGCCGAGTTGCTGGTGTCCTGGAACTTGATGCGGAGATTATTTTCCTTGAGGCGAAGGGTGTCGAAGCCGAAGCTCTCGTTGCTCTCGCAGTCGAAACCAACGCACGCTGAGCCCTGGACGATGAGGTCGGTGAGGATGGTCTGTGCGTTGGGGTCGGGGTTCTCTTCGATGTTCTGTCCGGCTTCGGTAGCGAAGCGATCGGGCTCGACGAGGAGGCCTCCGCTGACGCGGAAGGAGCCAGCGGTCTTGATGGCCTCGCTGCGCGCGTTGACGACACCGCGGAGATGCTGATCGACACTGGTGTCTTTGACTGGGGCCGGGTAGAGAACGGCCTCGTACGCGTATTCACCGTCGGCCAGGTTGTAATCGGCCGGGTTGAAGGAGGCCACCTCACTGGCTGCGAAGAGCTTGTTGACGAAGCGATCGCCGCCGCTGACGGTAATGGCCAGCTTGTCGTAGTTGACCTGGCTGGCGAAGTAAATCTGTCCACCCTGGATCTCGGCCTGAACGCCGGACGCCAGGACCGGGCCGGCGGCGGAGGCGCCTATCAGTGCCACGAGAAGCAAGGTGAACAAGCTGCGAACGGTACGTCGGTTCGCGATCATGGTGATCCCCTTCTTGGTTGCAAGCATGGTGATGGTCGAGCTGGATTCCTGGTCTTGGGACTCGCACCACCTGCGAGAATGTGATTCAACTCTCATGCCAATGGCTTGCTATTTCTTCCAGATATCAGCTTCTTACTCTCTCATGGCGTCGGATCGTCGGGAGATGCCTCATCTGCCAACGTCATTGGCGTGTGTCGAGGGCTAGCATACGCTCGAGCTCTTCATGGACCCGTGCAGTCAGGCGCGAGCGTGAGCTTCAGCTTCTGGATCGCGGAATGGATCGCGCCTCCCTCAGTCGCCCCCCGGGCAGCTCTCGCCAACCAGGATTCGGCCGCCGTGCAGTCGCCTGAGTGACGAGACAGTGCGGCTAGTGTAAGCGCCAGATCAGAGGTAGCTGATTCGTTCCACGCAGCCTCTGCGACCCGGAGGCCTTGGGACGTGAGCTCTGGCCGTTCGGCCAGAGCAAGGCTGCGAGCCAGACTCGCGGCTGACTGCTGGCTCGGCATCTCACGGTAGCGCTGCTCTAGAGACTCCCTCACGGACTCTTCAGTCAGCTCGGCGAGAGTCCGCTGGAGACTGGCGAGCGAGCTCTCTGTAGCGGCCTCATCCGCTTGTCGAACCTCTCTTGCCAATTGCTCGGCGCGGGCGAAATGGCCTAGGCGAATCGAGACGCGCGCTAGTGCCAACGCGATCTGGGTGTCCGTATCGTCGAGCTCGAAAGCCCACTCGAGAACCGTCTTGGCCTCGTCCAGGCGCTCGAGTGCTGCAAGCGATTCGCCGAGATTGAAATGCGCGTTTGCAGCGCGCGGCGCCAAGACGCAAGCTCTCTGGAATAAGCGCTGAGCTGCCTCCAGATCGCCGCCGTTTGCCAGGGCTGTGCCGAGATTGACATGAGCGGACGCGCTTTGCGGTGCAGCATCGAGTGCTCTCGAGAACGCCCTGATGGCGCCTGCGACGTCACCGGCGGCCAGCGCCTTGCGCCCCTCGAGGCTCAGCACCCGCTCGCCGGCGCGGAGCGACATGAGTTGGTCGAGCCACGGATCCGCGGGTCTGACCCCGAGGACCCCAGAGCGCTCGAGGTGAGAGGCGGCAGCGTCGCGCTCGCCGAGTGCCATCAGCGCGCGAGCCAGCGGATAGTGGAGCCGATCCGCGGCGGGCTGCCGTCTCAGTGCCTCAGTGAGTGCGTCTCGCGCCCTTTCATGCAACCCGAGCTGGAGAGCTGTTTCCCCCTCGTAGGCAAAGAGCGCGGCGTCTTCCAGGCCGGCGAGCTTTTCGATCTCGAGGGCCTGGAGAGCCTCTTCGTAGCGACCGAGCTCGTGGAGCGCGCGCGCACGGGCCAGCCTCGCCGGTGAGTATTCACGTGAACGAGACAGCGAGCGCTGCAACCAGACCAGTTCGTCTTCGAAGCGGCCGAGCTCGGACATCATGCGCGACGCGAAGTAGGCGATCTGTGCGTTCTGGCTCTGCTCCCAAGTCAGAGTGTAGAGCTTCTCGGCGGCGTCGTGAAAGTCATAGAG
>JANQPS010000404.1 GCA_028285365.1 Thermoanaerobaculia bacterium
AACGACGGCAACGTGCTCGACGACGTCGCCAAGGCCGGCGCCGGTCTGTTCGGCAAGTTTCTGTCCGGACGCTGAGGTCCTCTCGACCACAACCGCCTCCGAGATCCGAATTCAAACAAACAAATCGAGAATCAATTCAGGAGATAGACCATGGGACTGATCGATTTCGTCAAGAACGCAGGTGCAAAGCTCTTCGGCAAGGATGAAGAGCCCGATCAACCGACCGAATCCCCGGCGGTCATCGCCGCCAGGCGAGCCAAGGCCCTCAGCCGAGCCGTCGAAGGTACCGGCATCGAGGTCAAGGACCTCGACCTCAGCCTGAACGGTGACGTCGCGCGGGTTCAGGGTACGGTGAGCTCGCAGGAAGACCGCGAAAAGGTCGTGCTCGTCGTCGGCAACACCGAAGGAGTTGCCCAGGTCGATGACGACCTGAACGTCGAAGAGCCAGCGCCAGAGGCGCAGTTCTACACCGTCGTCAGCGGCGACACCCTCTCGAAGATCGCCAAGGAGTACTACGGCAACGCCATGAAGTACCCTGTCATCTTCGAAGCCAACAAGCCCATGCTCACCGACCCGGACAAGATCTACCCCGGGCAGGTGCTGCGGATTCCCGCCATCGAGCAAGCCGAAGCGGAGTAAGCGGGCGCGGCGTGCGAGAGCGCCGCTCTATCAAACAGCTACCAATCGGCCGAGGCCGAAAGTACGTTGCCGGCACCGCGTGAGCGCTGCCGGCTCTCCTTATCCACCCCCGTATCGAGGACAGTGAATTGAGTTACAAGATCGAAGAAATCGAAGGCATCGGACCTGCCAACGCCAAGAAGCTCGGCAAGGCAGGCATCAAGACCACCGCTGGACTGCTGAAGCTCTGCTGCAACCGCAAGGGTCGTCGCGGCATCGCCGAGCAGACGGGCGTCTCTGAGAAGCAGCTGCTCAAGTGGGCCAACATGGCCGACCTGATGCGCATCTCAGGTATCGGTCAGGAGTTCTCCGAGCTGCTCGAGGCTGCCGGCGTCGACACCGTCAAGGAGCTGCGCAAGCGCCGCGCGGACAAGCTCACCGAGAAGATGGCCGACGTCAACGGCGCCAAGAAGCTCACTCGTCGGGTTCCCGCCCAGTCGATGGTCGAGCGCTGGATCGATCAGGCCAAGAACCTCGACCCCCTCATCACTCACTGAGGCTGAACGCTGGTTCTGCGGGAAGGTGCCAGGCCGCACGCGGGCCCGCACCTTCCTCTCCCCTCAAACCCCATTTTCCGCTTTGGCCGCACAAGGTGACGGCACGAAGCATCCGAGGACACCCCCTATGTCAGTTGCACGACACACCGAGATTTCGGTCTCTTCCAGCAAGAGTTTCGAAGATGCCATCGAGAAGGGCATCAAGCGCGCCAACAAGACCCTCGACAACATCACCGGCGCCTGGGTCAAGGACATGAAGGTCGACGTCAAGGACGGCAAGGTCAGCGCCTATCGCGTCAACCTCAAAGTGACCTTCATTCTCAAAGGCTAAGCGGGAACTCCCGGCGGCGTATCGACTACGGTGACGCTCTCGAGGGAGTTCCTTTGAAGTCTCGAGCTACGCCGCGCTCTCGATAGTCGAGAGATCCAGTCGGCTCGAGACTTCCTTCGCGGATGACACAGCACTGCGAGCCTCCGACGCGGCAACTCACGGCGCGATCCTGGATAAGGACAGGCTCTCGCGGGAGTTCCTTTCAAGTCTCGAGCTTCGCACGCTCTCGATAGTCGAGAGATCCAGAAGGCTCGAGACTTCCTCTGTCGCCGATACCGCTCTTCGAGCTTCCGACGCGGCAACTCCCGGCGCGATCCTGGACAAGGACAGGCTCTCGCGGGAGTTGTTTTGAAGTCCCGAGCTTCGTCGCGTCCTCGGTTCAACGAGACTTCCGAGCGCTCGAGACTTCCTCTGTCGCCGATACCACTCTTCGAGCCTCCGACGCGGCACCTCCCGGCGCGATCCTGGCTAAGGACAGGCTCTCGAGGGAGTTCCTTTGAAGTCTCGAGCTTCGCCACGCTCTCGATAGTCGAGAGATCCAGAAGGCTCGAGACTTCCTCTATCGCCGATACCACTCTTCGAGCCACCGACACGGGAACTCCCGGCGGCGTATCGACTACGGTGACGCTCTCGAGGGAGTTCCTTCGGAGTCCGGAACCGGCAACGGTCGCGCCGGGCGCGCCACGTTCCTTGCGGGTCAGCTGGTCAGACACCTGAAGTCGAGCTCCAAATAGAGCCGGATGTCTTCGGCGTCCGTACACTTGGCGATATGAAGCCGCAAGCCATCGCCGCTGCCCTCCGTCTCTTACTCGTCGCTAGTCTCGCGACTCCAACCGTCCACGCCTCTAGGGACGCCGACCCCGTTGCCGATTTCGTCACGCTGGTGACGACACGGGGCGCCGAGCAGCAACAGGCGCTCGAGCGCATCGAAGCGAGCTGGGAGAGCTCGTATGTGCCCATGATGCTCGAAGCCATGAGCCTCTCGCGCCAGGACCAGCGGATTCATCTGGGCCGCACACTGCAGGAGCAGACCGGCAAGAACCTGGGCCAGGGCCTCAACAACTGGTTCGAGTGGCTCTGGGGGCAAAAGGACCGCGTCGATCATCCGGAGTACGCGCGCTTCAAGAGCGAGCTCTACCGCCTGCTCGACCCGAAGTTCGGCGGCTACTTCGACGTAGAGCGGGCCTCGACGACCAGTCTCGACGAGGTCCGTTGGGGCGGTGTCGCCCAGGACGGTATCCCACCGCTCCGCCAGCCCAAGATGCTGCCGGCACGCGCGGCGACGTATCTCGCAGACGACAACGTGGTCTTCGGAATCGAGGTCGAGGGTGACGCTCGCGCCTATCCGAAGCGGATCCTTGCCTGGCACGAGATGTTCGTCGACACCGTCGGCGGGCTGGAGGTCGCCGGCGTCTACTGCACGCTGTGCGGGTCGGTGATCCTCTACGAGACTACGGTCGACGGCACGAACCACCAGATGGGCACGAGCGGCTTCCTGTTTCGCTCCAACAAGCTCATGTACGACCAGGCCACGCAGAGCCTCTGGAACACGCTCTGGGGCCGCCCGGTCATCGGACCTCTCGTCGGCAAGGGGCTGCGTCTTCCCAAACGCAGCGTGGTCACCACCACCTGGGGTGAGTGGCGCAAGCGCCATCCGGACACCACGGTGCTCTCCATCTCGACTGGCTACGAGCGCGACTACTCCGAAGGCGCCCCCTACCGCGAGTACTTCGCAACCGATCGCTTGATGTTCAACACTCCCGAGCTCGACGACCGCCTCAAGAACAAGGACGAGGTGCTTTCGCTCGTCTTCGAGGAGCGTTCCGAGGAAGCGTTGGCGATTCACGTCAAGTTCCTGCGCAAGAACCGCGTCTACCACGACACAGTCGCTGACGTCGAAATGGTCGTGCTGACCGACAAGTCGGGAGCCAGCCGGGTCTACGACTCGGGTGGACGGCGCTTCGACAAGTTCAAAGGCACGGACCGCGTCGTCGACGCAGACGGAGGGACGTGGCGCCTGACCGAAA
>JANQPS010000443.1 GCA_028285365.1 Thermoanaerobaculia bacterium
GAGGCGTCAACAAGCTCGCTGACGCCGTCAAGGTCACGCTCGGTCCCAAGGGCCGCAACGTGGTCCTCGAGAAGTCTTTCGGCTCCCCCACGGTCACCAAGGACGGCGTGACCGTCGCCAAGGAGATCGAGATCCAGGACCCGCTCGAGAACATGGGCGCCCAGATGGTGCGCGAGGTTGCCTCCAAGACGTCTGACGTCGCGGGTGACGGCACCACCACCGCCACCGTGCTCGCCCAGGCCATCCTCCGCGAGGGTCTCAAGAACGTCACCGCCGGCGCCAACCCGATGGAGATCAAGCGCGGCATCGACCTGGCGGCTCAGGCTGCTGTCGACGCTGTCGATGACATCTCCAAGCCGGTCAAGGACTCCGACGAGATCGCCAACGTCGGCACCATCTCGGCCAACAACGACAAGGAGATCGGCCAGATCATCTCCGAGGCGATGGACAAGGTCGGCAAAGACGGCGTCATCACCGTCGAGGAGGCCAAGGGCCTGCAGACCGAGCTCGAGGTCGTCGAGGGTATGCAGTTCGATCGCGGCTACCTCTCGCCGTACTTCGTGACCGACCCCGAGCGTATGGAGGGTGTTCTCGAGAACGCCGTCCTGCTCCTCCATGAGAAGAAGATCTCTTCCATGAAGGACCTCCTCCCCGTGCTCGAGCAGGTGGCCAAGCAGGGCCGTCCGCTCGTCATCATCGCCGAGGACGTCGAGGGTGAGGCGCTCGCCACGCTCGTCGTCAACAAGCTGCGCGGCACCCTCCAGGTCGCCGCCGTCAAGGCCCCGGGCTTTGGCGATCGCCGCAAGGCCATGCTCGAGGACATCGCGATCCTCACCGGTGGCCGGGTCATCACCGAGGACCTCGGCATCAAGCTCGAGAGCGTCCAGTGGGACGACCTCGGCGATGCCAAGAAGGTCGTCATCACCAAGGACGACACCACCATCGTAACGGACTCGGGCTCCAAGGCTCGCCGTGAAGCGATCGCCGGTCGGGTCACCCAGATCCGCAACCAGATCGTCGAGACCAGCTCCGACTACGACCGCGAGAAGCTCCAGGAGCGCCTCGCCAAGCTCGTCGGTGGTGTTGCGGTCATCCGCGTCGGTGCGGCGACCGAGACCGAGATGAAGGAGAAGAAGGCGCGCGTCGAGGACGCCATGCACGCGACCAAGGCCGCCGTCGAAGAAGGCATCGTCCCCGGTGGCGGTGTTGCCCTTCTCCGCTGTCACGACGCCATCAAGAAGGCCCGTGACAAGGCCCGCGGCGACGCCAAGATCGGTGTCGACATCGTGCTGCGCTCCATCCAAGAGCCGGCTCGGCAGATCGCCATCAACGCTGGCGAAGAGGGTTCCGTCATCGTCCGCGACGTCGCGGCCGAGAAGGGCTCCAACGGCTACAACGCGGCCACCGGAGAGATGGAAGACCTCGTCAAGGCTGGCGTCATCGACCCGGCCAAGGTCACCAAGACGGCGCTGCTCAACGCATCGTCGATTTCTGGTCTCCTGCTCACCACCGAGGCCCTCATTTCCGAGATCAAGGAAGAGGACTCCGGTGGCGGTGGAATGCCCGGAGGCGGCGGCATGCCCG
Organism: Thermoanaerobaculia bacterium; assembly: GCA_028285365.1. Classification (GTDB taxonomy): domain Bacteria; phylum Acidobacteriota; class Thermoanaerobaculia; order Multivoradales; family Multivoraceae; genus JANQPS01. The sequence continues at coordinate 1,585 of JANQPS010000443.1, forward strand.
ACATGGGCGGCATGGGCGGCATGATGTGATTTAGGAGTCGCTCCTAGAGCGACTTGGACTCTCCGAAAGACGGAGATTCACATCACGCACGATTGAGGGCGGTCCGTAAGGGCCGCCCTTTCTCGTTCGCATTCCCTACTCTGGTAGCTAGAGTGCGCTGCTTGGCCGAGGCCTGTCACAGAACACGTGTTGATCGCCAATATCGTCGCGCACACCCCAACGCCACGTCGCTCGAGTACTCGAAACACTGAGCATGTCGAGGGGCGACGGGCTCGAGCTCCTGGCTGCGTCGCTCACCTTCCAGAGAAGAGTCGGCCCAAGAAGAAGTAGAAGGCGTCCTGCCCCCCCTCTGCTCGACCGTAGGCCAAGTACAACGGCCCCAGCTTGGTATCGGCGCCGACCAGAAGCGAACCCGCCCAGCTCAGATCCGAGACGTCGACATCGCTCAGGCTTGGCCAAACGCCTCCTGCCTCCACGGAGCCACCCAGATACAGCGCTGAGCCAAAAGCCTGCGGTAACGGGGCTATCTGACGGAAGAACAAGGTCGACAACACCCCTCCTGTGTCGTCACGGAGGCTCCCAGGATCAAGGCCTGAGAGACTCAGGAGTCCGCCGAGCTCCGAACCATCAAAGAACGGGGCGTCGGTGTCGAAGTTGGTCGTACCATCAAACCATCCGACCAGTGAATTCTTGCGCTCTTGGCCAAAGCTAGCCGCTCTGATTGCAAACAAGTCCAGCTTGTCGTAGTCGATGTCCGCACCGAGAGCTTCGCGAGAAAAGAACGCCTCTACAAAGAGGGCACCGCCTTGCTTCGGGAAATTCGCGTTGTCGAGGCGATCTAGTGCCAGCGCAGTGCGCCACCCGCCCAGCTCGAAACCAAAGGACCCGGTGTCCGTCAGGACATCGACATCTCCACGACCGACAAGGGCCCCCAGACGGAACTCGCCGAAGTGTGAGAACTGGATCCCGACGTCCAAAGAGACCTTGGCGACTTCGAGCTCGATGAGCCCCAGCTCCCCCTCGGCCGACAGCGCGCTCGTCTCTGTGTCGAAGTAGTCGACGGCCAACGCAGCAAATCCGATCCCACGAGGCCCGAGCGGTTGGTAGAGCTCCGTGAAGAGCCCGTCGACACTACCTACCGAGATTCGCGTCTTCCATTCGCCTCCCAGCGCGTTCAGTTGGGACTTGGTGAGCTGCGCGAGGGCGCTGAAGTGACCTCGGCCACGCAAGTTGGACTCGAGCGCCAGGCCGAACCGAAGGTAGTTGGGGCCCCAAGGCTTCTCCTCGACCCTGATCTCCAGTGTCGCGCTGTCATCCGACTCGTCTACCAGACGGAAGGCCACTTGCTGAAACTCGCCGACCTCGTAGACCCGACTGAGGTCGCGGCGAAGCCGTGGAAGTTCGAGTGGCTCGCCAGCTCTGGTTTCCAGCCGCGCACGAATCTGTCGCGTCGACACACGCTCGTTGCCCACGATACGGACTCGATCGACGGTCCGATCGACGACAAGCCGGTCGACATCCCTTCGCTGTCGCACGAGGAACCTCTGGTAGTCGCGCTCGGAAACGGAGAACTCGGCGAGGCGCTGACTAGCGGATCGCGCCGCGTTCTCGCCCGAAGCGATCGCGCGCCTCAAGTCCTGCAGGTCAAAGCTCCCTGCCGTGATGCCGTCCAAGCCCGGGACGATCAGAACATCTTGGTCGACCAGGAGCTCGATCTGGAGCCGCACGTTCCCTTGGCCGTAGATGCTCAGGGACTGGGCAGCGACTCCAAAAACCGAGTACTTCGAGAGGTCACCCAGCGGACTGGACACGTCCACGGCGAGGATCCGCTCTGCTCCCATCTCGAGAGCAAGGTTCACCGGCAGGTTCATCACCATCCCGCCATCCACCAGCGATCGGCCCTCGACTTCCACCGGAGCCAAGATCGAGGGCACTGCCATGCTGGCTCGCATTGCAGTGCCGAGGTTTCCGTGGCCTATTGCAACCGGCTCACCGGTTTGCAGATCGGTAGCGACTGCGCGGAAGGGCAAGGGCAGCTCATCGAACCGTTCGACGGTGGCCGCGTGAAACGTCAAGCTCTGCAGCAAGACCCCGAGCTTCTGACCGGAGATGAGCCCGGCCTGGAACTGCAACCCGTCAGCGATCGCCATCTCGAAGTCGATGAGCGGAAGTCCATCGTCTTGCTTGCGCCGGAACGGCACGTTCTGCCGAGGCGGTCGTTCAGTGAAGACATCGCGCCAGTCCACTGCGAGCAACTCGGCCTCCATTTCAGAGACCGAATAGCCGGAGGCGTAGAGTCCACCGAGAAAGGAGCCCATGCTCGTACCCACCACGCAGTCGACCGGCACATGCAGTTCTTCCAACACCCTCAACACACCGAGGTGTGCGAAGCCTCGCGCGCCGCCGCCGCTCAGGACCAGGGCAGTCGCCGGTCGAGCTCCTGCAGACTCGGGGGGTACGGAACATGGTGCTCCCTGCGCGCACAGCGACGAAGCAAGCGAAAGACAACCCGCCAGCATGACGTTGCGAAGCAGCTGTGGAGTCAGCAAGCCCGTGGACCGCGGTCGGGCGCCTATCTCAAGGCAGGTCAGTCGTTCGCAGACTCGCCTGACGCCAGCTGGCATCGCATCGAGGACCTCGCGCGAGCGTCCGACGAGCAGCTGCTCCCGCCTCGCGGCAGCCTTTTCTGGCACAGGCCGAGCAGGGGGCTCGCGCTCGCTCGCTCTGTGTTGGATGCCGACGATGCCGCGCACATGCTGCGGCAAGTGCGGTACCACCACGTCCTTGGCTGGAGCGCCTGCGCTTTCTGAACAGGCCTTCGACTGTCCCCCCACGGCTCTGAGCGCGCTCAGCCGAGCACTTCCTCGACCGGACGCCGCAGAGACTTGGGCAACTCTTGCCCGTAGCCGAAGCGCACGAGCAGGTCCGGCCGCCGGTCACCGATGCCTAGGTAGTCGGAGAACTGAGCACGTACTTCTGGAACCTCAACAGCCTGGTTGATGTGGGCATGCCGCAGCCCAAGGGCGGTCGCCTGCAGGGCAAAGCGCTGGAAACACCGTCCAACCTCGACCCAGCTCTCGATGTCGTCACGCTCAGAGACGAAGGCGATCACGCCCGCGGAGCTCCGGATGTGACTGGCGTACTTGTCGTTCTCAGAGTCTTCGGTGAATGCGAGGTTGAAGACGATCTGGCCGAGCCAGTTCGGTACGGTGGGATTGCCGGAAGAAGCCGAGAACAGCCCATCACGATGGCGGACGACAGCCGACTCACTGAAGCGCAGCCACTTCTTGAGCTCGGTCATGAAGGCCTCGTCTCTCATCTGCACGGTGTTTCCAGCAACGACGAATTCGAGAATCCTCTCCAGGTCGCGGTGGTCGGTGAAGATCCGAACTGCCACTGGCCGGCTCCGCCCTGCCTCCTCGAGCAAGGCCAGCTGATCCGTCGGCACCGACCTGCCGTCGTAGTCGGCTCGCGTACTCTGGCGTTCGGGAATGGCTCGATACTGCGCCGACTCGGAGGGCGAGGTTGGCTCGAAGTCGACCCGGATTGCGCCCTCCGTAGTCACTGTCGGATGCGACCGTAGTCCGTGCGCGTGGGCAGCGAGGATCAGATTCTCGGTCGCGCAGCCGAGACTGACGAAGAGGTGATGGTCGTCGGGATCTACGGCAGGGCAGCTCCTGCTGAAGTCTGCCATCACCGTGATCCGCATCCGCTCGATCCGGAAGCGCCACGGCTGTGCGTTGTGACTGTTCGGGGCTAACGTCGCGTAGCGCACGAGCTCTGGCATCAAGGCGGCCCCTGAGCCAACCGGGACCTGAGAGTGTCGCCATGTGCTTGCGACGAGCCCCTCGTACGTGGGCCTGACCTCCGAGTCCGAGCACGCAAGAGGCATCGCACTTCCAACGAGCGCGCCCGCTGCGGTTCGGTTGAAGGATCGACGAGTCATCGCTTGGCCGGCCATCAGTCCAGCCCTTGCGGCTCCGGGTTCGTCTCGAGGGCGACCTTGAGCTCCTTGGCCCATTGTCGGAAGCTCGCTCGAGCGTCGGCCCATCTCGAGAATCCCTGCCAAGCCTTCATTCGCGAACCGGCCTTCCGGTCGACCATCGCAGCGACACGCTCTCCGCTTTCCGAGTTCAGGAACTCCACTTCGATCGCCGCTCCGCCCAAGTCGAGGCGAACCGGCAACGCCAACGCCGTGACCACGTTCACCGCTGGCTTCGCTGGCCTGAGGTCCGTGACTGCGGCGCGGATCCTCAGTACGTCCGGTGCTGCCTCCTCGACGATCGGATGGTCGTCGCCGAGCTCCGCCTTGACTGCTTCGGAGAAGTAGTCGGCGAGCGCCTGGATCTGGTCGGTCTCGATCTGCCGGTTCTCAGCCTTTGGTGCGAGGAAGATCACCAGCGAATCCAGCATGACACCTCGATACTCGAGCCAGTTGAAGTCGTCTACCTCGAACCAGAGCAGGCTGTCGTCGGCTGGATCGGGCTTCAGACCGTTGTAGTTGCCAAGAAACCCCGACGGGCGCTGCCCGTCCGTTCCCGGCTGAGGGCTGTTCGAGACACCACGGCCGCCCCCGGCACTGGCGCAGCCAATGGGCACGCTGAGGCAAAGGAGCAGGACCAGCGTCCTGGTGGCATTGAACATCTTCTAATCCTCCTGAAAGAGTGATCGTGATCGCGACGTTCCAGCGAGTTCGGCAAGAACGGCGACGCGGTCTGTGCTCGACTGAACATCGCCACGATGTGAATCGTGGCTGCTGGCTCGAGCGCCGCACTCGGACGAGAATCTTCTGGAGTCGCAGCATGCGGCTCGAGCGACTGACGTGTCGCCGGACAGCCGATGAGCACGGCGAGGTTGCGCGCGAGCCCGCATTCCCCCACTCGTCTCTCAGTGGTTCGAAATCCTTCCAACCGGGCTTGCTTCTCACCATCCGTAGTTTCCGACTGGTCATCAGTGCTGAGCTCTCCATGGCTCGTCGACGATCGCGACGGTCGAGGGAACGGCGGCCAGCGCCCTCCGATCGACCGACGCCGCGGGCTCTGCAAAGCAAGGTCACGACATCGAAGGGGCCAAGCCGGTCGGAGCCAGGAACTCTCGCCCGCCGTAGAGGGGCGCAGCACCGAGCAGACACAGGTGGGTCGACACTGAAGTCTTGGGGTACCTGCCCGCAAGGGCTAGCCCACCTCGTGTCTTGCGATCCCGTTCCATTCCTCGGGAAACTCCCATCGAAAGTCACAAAACTCGCCACCCTCTGCGATCGTCTGCGAACGCCTCAGCTCCACGCCGAACGCGCGCGCTGCACAGTGGTCTAGATTGCAGGCAGCGTGTGCCGTGAGCTCGGGTACGCCCTGGTCTTTGCAGTAGGCGGCAAGCGGGCACCGGGTCACGTCGAATGCCACGCCCCTCTTCGAGCGAAGGTGCCGGTAGCGAAAAGGAGGAGCAGGGAAGACGTGGCGAG
>JANQPS010000045.1 GCA_028285365.1 Thermoanaerobaculia bacterium
GTGAGGACCACCCGAACACAGCGTCCGCACGCGAGCAGCTCGAAGACGTCGGTGGCTGTCCGGCCGCGCCCGCGCGGTAGCCGACGCTCGGCCGAGAGATCTGTCGAGGCTCAGAAGCTCACCGCCCCTGCTCCTCGAGCTCCCGTTCGAGATCCTGAAGCTCCTCGAGCTCCATGGGATCGAAAGACTCGAGTGCACCTACGAGGTCTGCCAACTCGAGCTCCACCAGCACCAGCCCATCCTCCACCCTGGTCGTTGCTTCGGCCGCCAGATCTCTCGAGCTCATCCTGTCCGCGATGTCTTGCGCCCAGGCGTCGAGATAGGTCCCGAGCTCCGGTGGACCCGCGAAGCTGAAACTCAGCTTCCCAGAGCCGTCTTCCTGAACACCTCCGACGAACGAAACATGACTGGTCCTCTCGAGCGCGGCAAAAAAGCTCTCGCGGTCGGCTGCCTCGAAGCGGCCATCTTCGCCCGGCTCACCTTCGACCACCAGACCCTGCCCGGATGAGTCTCCCAGTCCAAACAGCATCGCCAGTCGCTCGAGCTGGCCAGATCGGTTCAGTATCGCGCCGCGAAACTGCCAGTCTTCGTCCAAGCCTCGAAACAGCGTCTCGAGATCGCCTGGATTCCCCCGCTCCGTGTCCGCGTCATTCAGTCGGTCCACGGCTCGTTGCGCCGCACTGAGGTCCGATCCGAAGAAGACCCCGGCAGGGTTGAGAAACAGGTACGCCGGAGCGTCCGCCCCTGGCGTGTCGTCTTGCTCGACAAGACCTTCCTCCCTCTCGCCGCTCGAGTCGATGTCGGCGAGCGCTAGCAGCTTCTCACCCCGGTAGGTCTGACTGCCGATGTGCGCGGTACGCGACACGGCGAACGAAAACGCCCAGTCCGCCACGATCAACTGGTGTCCCATGCGCTGGATACTCAGTGACAGCACGTGAGAATCGGCCATGGGGTCATCAGGCGCAGCGTCCGAGGTCTCGTTCGGATACATCAACCACGACACGTTGGCCGGAAACAGTCGACGCAGCTCGCGCGCCTGGCGCCGTTGGTTCCAACGCATCAACATCTCGACGGCGGGAGGCATGTCGGGTGTCTGCTGCACTCTGTCGACGACACCAACCATGGCCTCGAAGAACCGCTGGGTGGCTGGATTCTCCAGCTCGAGGCGCCACTCGGCGTAGCCCACAGCCTCGTCGTCGAGCAATCGCTGCGGCTCGAGTAGCTCACCCGGGGCCTGTAGCCAGGCATTGAAGCCGACACACGTCGAGATCAGCAGCACCACTGGCAAGAGGCAGCCCAGGCCGCAGCCGACGAGCAGTTTCTTCGTGCGGGTGTTGGACGCGGGAGCCGTGTCACTCATGGGCCATGTTCTCGCTTGAAGTTCGGGCGAGGGTTTCCGACTGTCTCCGTTGAGCGGCGGACCATCTCTCGACCAGCGGCCGCCAACCCACCCTACGGGGTCTGGGCTGCGGTTGTTCCATCACCCGTGGCACAACGTCGAGTCCGGAGCGAGCACTCGGTCACGCAACCTCTCCGAACGGGCTCGGCCTCGGTGAGGGCTATCGTGCCCTCTGCTTGGCGACAATCTCTCGAAGACCCTCGGTGTCGGGCTCCCACGCAACCTCTCGCTCATCCGCGTCCGGCTCGGAAAACGGCCTGACGACCCGAAACCCCACGAACTGTCCGTCCGTCAGGTACCAGATGCTCTTCGGGAGCTGCGGATCGCGCCTCTGCCACACCGGACTCGAAGGCCGTGCGGCCCCACAGGTGATGTCTTCGAGGTCGTCCTCGAAGGAGCCGCCCATCACGAGCCTCGGATCGACCTCGCCAGGTCGAGAGAAGCTGCTGCCGGTCGAAGTCAGACGGGTCGCCACACTGTTCTCCTCGCCGCCGTCGAGGACCCATTCCGCTACGTTGCCGAGCATGTCGTGTAACCCTCTGGCATTGGGCTCGAGAGCGCCCACCCGTCCGTACGTGTCGTCGGCGGTGTCGTAGTGGCGCACGTGGGCATCGTCGATCTTCACGCTCCCTTCTGATGACCCGCACGCGTAGCTCCACTCGACTCTCGTGGGGAGACGGTAGAAGCGCGTCGTCTCGACACTCAGCCACTTCGTGAACTGTCGAGCAGCAAACTGGGTCATGCTGATTGCAGGGTAGCCGGTCGTTCCCATCCCGAAGTCCATCGGCACGTAGGGTGGTGTCGGTCGACTGACCGCGTCGACCCCGTCGATTGCCAGCCCCTGCATCTCGTCTTTCGGATACATGAAAGGTCGATACAGATCCCAGGGAATCTCGACTGTCGAGATCCAGAAGCCGCCCAGCGTTCCGTCGCCCTCCACCGGGACCATCAAGAGCTCGAACTCGCTGTCCTCGATGGTTTCGACGTAGCTGATCGGAGCCCCGGTACGCGGGTCGAGGCCCGGGTCGGCTTCGCTGGCCGCCAGACCCGTCCACGCGAGCGGTCCGAGAGACACGGCGACGACAACGCCGGGTGGCACCCTCACAGGTTCACTCAGAGGCTAGAAGCTGTCGCTCGCGACGTAAGCGTCGATGACGGCACGCTCGCCGGCCTTACCCGGCCGAGAGTTGCCGTGCTCCATGCCGATGATGCCGTCGAAGCCTTTGCCGTGAAGGTGTTTGAAGATGTTGAGATAGTTGATCTCTCCGGTCGTCGGCTCTTTACGTCCCGGGTTGTCGCCAACCTGGATGTAGGCGATCTCGTCCCAGGCCCGGTCGAGGTTCGGGATGAGATTCCCTTCGGTGATCTGCTGGTGATAGAGGTCGTCGAGGATCTTGACCGACGGACTGTCGACGGCCTTGCAGATCTGGTACGCCTGAGGGATTCCCGTGAGGAAGACGCCGGCATGATCCGTCCAGTGGTTGAGGGGCTCGAGGACCATCACGAGACCGGAGGGCTCGCAGAGCTCAGCCGCCCTCTTGAGGTTCTCCACTACGTTGGCCGTCTGGTACTCCCACGGCAGCTTCGGGTCGTACTCACCGGGGACGACCGTCGTCCACCTGGCGTTGACTCGCTTGGCCACGTCAACGGCCTTCTTGACGTCAGCCAGGATCTGAGCAGTGACGTCGGGACTGTCGGAGGCAAACGAGACCTTGCCCCATGAGGTATGGGTGACGAAGACGCCCATCTCCATGTCCAGGCGTTCCATCTCCGCGGCGATTCGCTTCTGGACGTCGACGGAGCGCTCGCCCATGCCGTTGTCCTCGAGGGCACGAAATCCCTCGTCGTGCATGAAGCGCAACTGATCGACGAAGTCCGAGCCGGAGTGCTCGCGGAACATGCCGAAGTGCGGAGCGTACTTGAGCTTGAAGCGCGGGCTGCCACCATTCTGCGACGAAGCTCCAGCAGGCCGACGCCGCACGAGAGCCGACGCGGCAACCGCGGCACCGAGTCCGAGGACGCGCCGTCGATCGAGGGTCGAAGACTCCGCCATCAGACCACTTTCGTCACGCCGGGCACGGCAATCTGGTAGCGCCCGTCACGATTCGGCAGGACCGGCGGGTCGGCGTCCCATGCGAAGCGGCTCGGGCTGAGGTCGACATCGGAAGCGAGCGCTTCCTCGAAGGTGACCTCTCGTCCAGAGTAGGTAGCCAGCCGACCCAGAATCGAGGTCATCGTGCTCATCGCGCCGTTCTCAGCCTCGTTGTACGGGCGATCGTTCCGGATGGCCGCAAAGAAGTGATCGTGCTCGAGCTGATAGGGATCTTGCGGATCCTCTCGATAGCGCCAGCGCTCGCCGGTCGTCGGAGAGATTCGCGCCTTCGAGAGATCCGCAGTCCCGCGCGTGCCGTGGGCATGCTCGGCAACCGATTCCCAACAGCCCTCGATGTGGCGACACTGGCTCAACATCGTGGTTCCATCGGCGTAGGTGAACTCGACGAAGTGATGGTCGAAGATCTCGCCGTGGTCCTTGCCGTCGCGAACCTGGCGCCCACCCTGGCCTTGCGCCTTGACCGGATAGGCCTGCTTGACCCAGTTGCCGACGTCGATGTTGTGGATGTGCTGCTCGACGATGTGATCACCGCACAGCCAGTTGAAGTAGTACCAATTGCGCATCTGGTACTCCATCTCGGTCTGCCCTGCATGGCGCTCGCGGACCCAGACGCCTGACGAGTTCCAGTAGACGCGCAGAGCCACCACCTCACCGATGGCTCCATCATGGATCCGTTGCATGGTCTCGATGTAGGCCGGGTCGTGGTGCCGCTGAAGACCGACGCCGACCTTGAGGCGACGCGTCTTCGACTCCGCAGCAGCCGCCAGGACGCGCCTCACGCCCGGGGCATCCACCGCCACGGGCTTCTCCATGAAAACGTGCTTACCCTGTTCGATCGCGCGCTCGAAGTGCTGAGGCCTGAACCCCGGAGGTGTCGCGAGAATCACGACGTCTGCACCGCTGTCGATGGCCTTCTCGTAGGCATCGAAGCCGACGTAGCGATTCTCGGGGGGAACGTCCACTCGTTCTCCCGACGCCTTCTGCAGCGTGGCCAGACTCTCGTTCAGTCGGTCCTCGAAGGCATCAGCCATGGCCACGAGTCTCACCGGACCCTGGGTGGCGAGCGCCTGCCTCGCCGCACCTGTACCGCGTCCGCCGCAGCCCACGAGCGCGACGGACAGTTCTCGATCGGCGTCTCCTGCGTCGGAACGCGACTCGGCAGTCAGCCTGCCGCTCGCGACGGCTCCTCCTACGACGGCAGCTGTCGAGCTGTGCAGAAACGTCCTTCGGGAAACTCCAGTCGATGACTTGGCTGAGCGATTCGCCATGGGCGTTCTCCTGTAGTCAAACGAACAGCGGCTGGGCCCCGGCCGCAGCAGCGACCCGACTCCGGCGTGCGCGTCGAATCAGAGATCTCGGATTGAGCGTCTTGCGATCACAACCACTTTCGATCCCTACCACTTCCAATCCACAATAGCAGCGCGAGCCCGTCGGGCCGCCGTGCCGAACGAATCAGCCGTCGAGGTCGATCGTGTAGATCACGTTGGCGGCATCCCCGGAGACGTAGGCGACACCGTCGCCGAGCGCAATCCCGTTGAAGAGCATCGTGTTGGGGAACGCGCCCGTCGCCGGCACCTGGAGATCGAGTCCCCTTGCGAGCACGCTCCGCTCTTCGGTTGCGAGATCGATGCGGGTCACCTGCTTGGCCCCTGCTTCGACCACGTAGAGCTGGCCATCGCGAACGGCAATCCCCTCCGGACCATCGAGGCCGTCGGCGATGACGTGATGTGACGACATGAGATTGTCGCCCGATGCGAGGTGCATGACCGTCCCCGCTCCATTGGCGCTGACAAACAGCTCGCCGTCGGTGAAGGCCAGACCCGCAGGTCCGTCGATTCCCTCACTGACGACCGCCCTCTCCTCCGGGCTCTCCGAAGAGAACCACTTGACGCTCCCAGTCCCCCATTCCGACACGGCAATTCGATCGCCGGCAAAAAGAGCGTCGATCGGCTGCTGCCACTCCGCGAACACCGAGATCAAGGAGTCGTCGGCGACGTTCCAGATGCGCACGGCGTTGTCGAACCAGCTCGTGAGCGCCAGACGCTCCCCGCCCTCGCTCGCGTGCACCGACATGACGGATCCCAGATCCGAGAAGCCGATCACGTCACGCACCGAGCTCTTGATCTGGCCACTGGACGCTTCGAGTCGCCTCAGCGCGAAGAAGTCGGCGAGAACCAGATCACCAGCCGGCAAGACCGCGATGCCTCCCGGCATGTTGACGCCCGAGTCGAGGATCGTTCGGTTCTCGTCCGGGCCCAGGACCTCGAACAGAGATCCGTCCGCGAAACTCGAGACGAAGAGCCGGTCTTCCTTGTCGAAAGCAAGGTTGTCGAGTCCCGGGTCGGCACGGCCAACGACCTCACGTCCGCCAGTCGCGAGATCGAGGCGCACCACTTCACCCTCGAGCGTGTCGAGGACGTGCAGCCGCCCTCGAGAGTCGAACTTGACGGCAGCGGGCACGCCAAACCCGTCCGCTACGGTCTCCATCTCGCCAGAGTCCACGTCGAGGCGCACGACCTCGCTCCTGAACCAGCGCGGGCCGTAGAGCTTGCCGTCAGCCTCACCCCAATCCATCCCATTGAGACCACAACCGGGGCCCAGGTCGTCGCGCAAGACTCGTGGTTCTTCCTGTCCTTCGGGGTCGAGCTCGTAGAGCACCGTGTCCATGAAGCACTGAGAGACGAAGAGACGACCGTCGCTCGAAAAGGTGATCGGATTGACGCCTGCGCCAAGCGAGGCGATCACCTGTGCCGAACCATCAGGTCTCAAACGCGACACCTCTCCGATCACGATGTCCGTCCAGTAGGGCTGGCCGTCCGGCCCGAACGCCACGTCGTCCGGTCCCTTCGCGCCCTCCTCAGCCCGCCACTGCTGGGTGATCTCACCGGTCTCGACGTCCACCACCGCCAAAGCAGGTGTGACCACGGACGTGATGTAGAGCTGATTGTCGGGTGAAAAGTGGATGCCGTTGATGCCGCGAAACGCCGTGCCGGTCGTGAGGACCTCGGCACCTTCGGGCGCGGCGCCAGCCGCCGTTGCTGACTCCTGCGTGTCTGGAGCGTCGCTCTCGGCTGCACAGCCCGCGAGCAGAACGAGCATCGCGACCAGGCAGAGGAGGTTACGAGCAAGGCCTGAAGTCTTCATGTGATCTCCGAGACGTAGTCCAGAATGAGGAGCACGATCATCCGGAAACCCAATACGCGCACCGCGATGCCGAGCTCAATCGAGTGAGGAGAGCCGAGTCTATCGGCGGGGAGCCCTGGGCCGCCCTCTGAATCACTCCCAGCGCAGGGAGTCGATCGGATCCAGCTCGGCAGCCCGCCGAGCAGGATAGAGCCCGGCTCCGAGCCCCACCGCGACGGCAACACCAACCGCCAGGATCACCGAAATCCCGGTGACGACCGTGGGCCAGCCGGCGGCGGCGGCAATCGCACGTGCAATTCCGACTCCTACGACCACTCCCAGAAGCCCCCCGAGTGCGCTGATCGAGAACGACTCGACGAGGAACTGCACGAGGATGTCCTTCTTGCGCGCGCCGACGGCGCGCCTGACCCCGATCTCGCGGGTTCGCTCGAGCACAGTGGCAAGCATGATGTTCATGATCCCGATGCCTCCGACCAGGAGCGAGATTCCGGCGATCGCTCCCATCACGAGATTGAACAGGCGCTGAGTCTGCCGGCTCTGCTCGAGCAGTGCCTCGGGCACGATCATCTCGGTATCGTCGACCCCGCCATGTAGCTGATCGAGCAAGCCACCGATCACCCGCGCCGCAGCCTGGCTGGTGATCGGGCTGTCTTCTCCGAGCTGCACGACGATCTCACTCAGGGGCGACTCGATCGGACGACGGTCGAACTTCCTGAGCGCCGTCGTCACCGGCACGTAGAGCGTGCGCGCCACCGAGCCCACCGAAACCCCCTCGACCGACCCCGAGTCGGCCCCGCCTCCAAGGACTCCGATGACCTCGAGCCACACGTCGTTGGCCTTGATCAGCTGTCCGATGGCCGGCTCGTAGCCGAACAGCTCTCGACGCAAGGTATCCCCGATGACGCAGACCTGGGCGTGATACCTGACGTCGTGGCCGTCGAGGAACCGCCCCTCCAGCAGATCGATCTTCACCAGCTCGGGGTGAGCTTCGGAAACGCCGACGATCTCGGCGTCACCCTCGACGCGGCCTGCGCCGACTCGCCAGCTGCGCACCTCGACTCGCGGGGCCACGAGCTCCACGCCGGGAACTGCCTCCAGGATCGCGTCGCGATCGCGCATGGTCAAACCCGCAGAGCGTTCGCGCATCTCCTGAAGCTGGTCGTCAGGCAGGTCGGCTTTTGCGCGAACGATCACGTTGCGAGTTCCCAGCTGTTCGATCAGCTCGAGCGCCTGCTGCTCCGCCCCGGCACCAATGGAGAGCATCGAGATCACTGCGCCGACACCGAAGACGACACCAAGTGTGGTCAAGAATGCGCGGAGTTTGTGTCCTGCGAGATGGGTCGCCGCCGACAGGAGAGCTTCGAGTACGTTCATCCGCCCACCCCATCGAGAGGCGAGCTGCTGGCTGCGTCGTCACCGCTGGATGTCCCGCCCGTTTGGTTGGGGCGCTCGAGAGCGATCACGTCGCCGGGCTGGAGCCCACTCTCGATCACGGCAAACGCAGGCGACTGAGGCCCGAGCTCGACCGACCGCTCTTCGTAGCCGGAGCCGTTGCGCAGCCATACCGCAGCTTCACCGTCTTCGACGAAGATCGCCTGTCTGGGCACCACGACGGCATCGTCGCGCTCTTCGAGAAGTAGGGTCGCCTCGACTCGCTGTCCCGGTTTCATGCTCGACGGGTTGGTCTCTCCGAGCTCGAGCACGACGCCAAAGTACTGTACGGGTGAGCCGCGAAAGCGGCGTCTGGCGACGGGCTCCACGCGCTTGACCGTGGCCTCGATGGGTGCGTCAGGGTCGGAGCTCAGCCGCACGGTAGCGCGTCGGTCGGGCGCCAGGCCTCCGGCGTCCGCTTCCAGCACGAACACCTCCGCCTGCATCACGCTGAGATCAGGAATCTCGGCGATCGGATGGCCCTTCCAGACCTGGGCTCCGACGCTGAGAACTTCGCCGCCACGATCTCGGCGAAGGATCAAGAGCCCGGCGTGTGGTGCTCTGACTTCGAGCGCCGACAAACCCGATTGGGCCCGGTCGACCTCGATGCTGACTCGGCGCTCCTCGACCTCCAGCAAGGCCAGCTCGGCCTCCGAGAGGTCCTCCTGAATTCCACGCATGCGGGTCGCGTGATCCCGCCGGTCGACCGCCAGCTTCGAGTCGAGCTCGGACTCGGCGATCTCCATCCGAGAGTAGATCTCCGAATCGGTGCGCTGATAGCGCTCGGCGACGTGCAGCTCGCGCTCGGCTACCTCCTTGTCCTTCTCGATACCCGCGATGCGCGTCTCTCCCTGGGCCGTCGCCTTGTCCTGCCTGAGCCCCGAAGCCGCGAGATCGGACCGGCCGTCGGCCAGCTTCTCACGCATCTGGGTCGCGTCGAAACGCGCTATCACCTGACCTTCGTCGACCAACACGCCGTCACGTTCCAGCCAGGCGATGCGTACGGAACCGTTGACCGTCTGCGGAACGGAGACCAGCGTCGTACGCGCCGAGCTGAGATTGCCTTCGGCGCGTACGGCAAGCACGAAGTCGCGGCGTTCGACGACATGCTCGACGGCCTGCGGTGACGGTGCGCATGCGGACGCGAGAGCAACCACTCCTCCGAGCGTCAGCCAGCGTTCCAACGGTCGCGTCAAACCTCGAGCCATTTCACCTCGGCACCACCAGGACGTCGCCCTCCTCGAGTCCCTCGACCACCTCGACCCAACGGTCGTTGCGTCGCCCGAACTCGGGGCGTTTCTCCACCTTGCCCAACGAAGATCGTGTGACGACAAAAGCCCCCGTCGCATCGTTCGCCAAGGTATCCAAAGGCACGACCAGCGCGTCCGCCACACGCTCGACCTCGATCTGCGCCTTGACCCGCATACCCGGCCGCATGCGCTCGAGGTCGATCTCCTCGAGCTCCAGCTCCACACCCACCACCCGTCGAGGGTCACGCCACGATCGACTGCGGACCGACTGTTGGATGGCGGTGACTCGAGCCGGGTAGCTGGTCTCCGAATGGGCATCGAGATGAACCCTGACGGACTGCCCGACAGCAATTCGTCCAGCTTGGGATTCGTCGACCTCCGCCACGACGTAGAGAGACCCGAGGTCGGGCATCTGAAGGACCCAGTCCATTTGCCAGACTCGTTCCCCCACCTTCTTCTTCTCGCCCCGCCAGTCGGTCTTGAACAGAATCTCTCCGTCGCGCGGCGCCGTGACCGTATGTGCCGCGATCTTCGTCTCGAGATCGTCCACCTCGGACTGGGCGCGGGACAACTTTGCCTGGAGCGATCGCAGCTCGGACGAGACGCGCCGCTCGACCGACGCGATGCGGTCCTCGCGGTACGCCACTTCAGCCTCGGC
>JANQPS010000468.1 GCA_028285365.1 Thermoanaerobaculia bacterium
CGCAGGAGATGGGGCTGCAGACCACGGTGACCTCGTGGCGAGACGAGCTGGTGAGAGAGGCACGACCGATGCTCATCGCAAGCCTGGTCGGTTCGTTCCTGGTGCTACTGATCGCGTGTGCCAACGTGGCCAACCTGACGATGGCGCGAGCGCTCGGACGCTCCCGCGAGCTCTCGGTGCGTTCTGCCCTCGGTGGCACCAACCGGCGCATCCGTATCGGCTTCTTCCTGGAGAGCCTGTCGCTGGCGGCACTCGGTGCAGGACTCGGGGTGGCCATTGCCTACCTCCTGCTGGACATCCTCAAGGCCTATGCCGCCAACCTGACGACTCGCTCCGCCGAGGTGACGATCGACGTGCGCGTGCTCGCGATGACGCTGGCCATCGCAACGCTGTGTGCGCTCGGCATGTCACTCCTGCCGGGTCTTTCGCCGTCGAGGCGGCTCGCCGAAAACCTGTCCGCCGGCGGCGCCAAGAGTCTCGGCTCGGTCGGCAAGTCGCGCTCTCAGCGTCTCCTGGTGGTCGGTCAGCTGGCGGTGTCGTTCCTGCTGCTGTTCGGTTCCATTCAACTGGGTCGTACCCTTCTCAACCTCTACGCAGTCGACCCCGGCTTCGACATGGATCGGGTCCTGACGGTCGAGGCTCCGAAGTTCGGTGGAGCGACCGGCGACGAGATCCGCAGCTTCACCCGGGACGTGAGAACCAACGTCAGTGGTGTCGCCGGTGTCGAATCGGTCGCCATGACGTCGGCGGCACCGCTGGGCGGCACGACCTCGTTCCCGCTCAAGCTGATTCGCAACGGCGGCCCGGCGGGCGAGGACGTGCGCGCTCAGCCCATCGTCTTCCAGACGGTCACCGCCGACTACTTCAAGACGCTCGGCATCCCCATGGTCCAGGGCCGCGAGTTCGACGAGCGTGACCAGGAAGAGACCCTGAAAGTGGCGATCATCAATCAGGCCACTGCGAACATTCACTTCGGCGACGACGATCCGGTTGGCCAACAGATCGCCTATGACTTCGGTGGCTTCTTCGGTGGCCAATCGGCGTGGCACACCGTCGTCGGGGTCGCTGCCGACACCCTGGCCGCAGGCATCGACGAAGCGGCTCCACAAACGCTCTACCTCGTCGACAAGCAGGTGAATGCCTTCCGCGGTCCCGACACGTTGATGGTGCGCTCGGCGACCAACCAGCCGCACCACATGGCACCCCAGGTTCTCGATCACCTCCGCCGGCTCGACCCGGAGCGCCCGCTCGAGCACATCCGCACGCTCGCCGAGGCACGCGACGAGAGCGTTGCGCCGCAGCGAGTCAATGCCCTACTGTTCGGCTCGTTTGCCTCTTTGGCGCTGCTGATCGCGACCGTGGGAGTCGGCGCGATGCTGATGCGCAGCGTCAATGCCCGGCGTCGCGAGCTCGCCATTCGCGCCGCAGTCGGAGCCGAGCCCGGGTCGTTGCTGAGGCGGGTGCTGGTCGAAGGAACGGTGCTGGTTGGCGCTGGACTCGCCATCGGTGCGGTCGCCGCGACGTTCACCGGCGAGTTCCTCTCCAGCATGCTCTACGAGGTGGCGCCTACCGACCCGCTGACCCTGTTCGTCGCGGGAGGCCTTCTGCTGCTGATCGGCCTCGTGGCGGCGTTGCTGCCTGCCGGGCGCGCCATGCGCAGCAACCCGATCGAGCTGCTCCGCGCCGACTGAGCTTGCGCTTCGGGTTTGTTGGTTTGCTGGTATCGAGGTCGCGAGTCGACACGAGCTCGAGCGAGGTTCTTCGGCCTGAGCAACTCCCGGAGGGAGTTGCCGGCCTCTGAACGACGGGGTAGTGGGACGACGCGTTGCTGACGAGTCCGATCCCTGTGCTCAGTGGGCCCAATCTTTCTGGTGCGAGTCAACGCCTACTCGTCCTCGAAGAGGTCTCGCCAGTCAGGATTCCGGCTTTCGATCAGGCGGAGTTTCTTCTCTCGCGACCAGCCCTTGACCCGCTTCTCGGCGGCTATTGCATCCCAAGCCGTCGGAAAGCTCTCGGCATACACGAGTCTGCGTATCCGGTAGCGGCGGGCATGAAGACTCCCCTTTCCGATTCGGTGTTGGTAGATCCGTCCTGCCAGATCTCCGGTGACCCCGACATAGGTTCTGCGTGTCCGAGATGCCAGGATGTACAACCAATAGATCCGCTCCATACTCCACCCCCTTACTTGGGCCAGACGGAATCCAGGGTCCGGCTACCTCACTCGAATGAAAGGTGGCTGAGTAAGGACGTGCGCTAGCCGCGACTCGGCTGGGAACTCTGTCCAAGCCTCGTCGTTCAGAGGCCGGCAACTCCGATCAGGAGTTGCCCAGGCCGAAGAACCTCACACCACCGCTTCACCGACACCCTCACCGTTGCGCGACGGCCGCCAGGTCTCTATCGGTCCACTCGGCGAGGACGCCGCCGCAGACCATCGTCTCTTCGCGCTTCGCGCCGGTCGAGACGAGGTCGATGGACGCGCCCAATTGGTCGGCGATGAAGTCGATGTACTCGACCGCCTGGGGTGGGAGGTCGCTGCGCGAGTGTGCGCCTACCGTCGACTCGCTCCATCCGGGCAAGGTCTCGTACACCGGCTCGACGCGGGCCAGGCGCGTGAGATCGGCTGGAAACTCTTCGGTGAGACCGCCATCGATGCGGTACTTCGTGCACACCTTGATCTCTTCGAGACCGTCGAGCACGTCGAGCTTCATGAGCGCGATGGACGCGATCCCGTTGACCCAGGTCGCGTAACGTCCGATCACGAGGTCGAGCCAGCCGCAGCGCCGCGGCCGACCGGTCGTGGTGCCGAACTCGCCACCTTTGTCGCGCAGCTGCTCACCGGTCGCGTCGAGGAGCTCGGTGGGGAACGGACCAGCGCCAACCCTGGTGGTGTACGCCTTGAGAATTCCGAGCACTCCCTGAATAGCGGTTGGAGGAACACCGGATCCGGTGCAGGCGCCGCCCGAGGTCGAGTTGGAGCTCGTCACGAACGGATACGTGCCGTGATCGACGTCGAGCAACGTCCCCTGAGCACCCTCGAACAACAGCCTCCGCCCGTTGCGCATCATGCGATGGAGCTCGCTGGCACAGTCGGTGACGTAGGGAGACAAGATGCGGCGATAGGCGTCGTA
>JANQPS010000475.1 GCA_028285365.1 Thermoanaerobaculia bacterium
TCTGCTGGTCGCCAGACATCAGGGGATGGCGCCCGATGTGGATGGTCGAATACTGATCAACGACGGTTCGGCGCCGGTCGGCAGGATCGTGGAGATCGAGGTCAGTGCGGCCTACTCGGACGACCTCGTGGCTCATGTCGTAGGACCAACCCATGACCCAGAGGTGCAGGTCGCACAGCCGGTGATGCCGTGATCCGAGCAGCTCGTCTGGAGCTCTTCGAGCGCACGCGACCGACATCACCTCCCGTCGCCGCTCGCGGCTCGAAGGCCCTCGTCAAATGACTCCCGCAGAGGACTCGGCTCATCCGTTACAGTCCACCGTCCGCTCCGTCTAGTCCGAGCTTCGAGGGCAAGCGACGAGCTGACGACGAGTCGAGTCCACCCGCTGATGAAGAGTGACCCCGCGTCATGGAAGTGATCACTGATGTTCTGCAGAGCCCCGGAGCGCCCAATGGCTGTGTGCTGACCATTGGCAACTACGACGGGCTGCACATCGGCCAGCGTTCGATCATCGATCAGGTGGTCGCGCGCGGGAAGGAGCTGGAGCTCCAATCCCTGCTCTTGACCTTCGAGCCTCACCCCGTGCGGGTGTTGCGCCCTGAGGTGGCTCCGCGACTCCTCATGACGCCGGAACAGAAGCAGGAGCTTCTCGCCGAGACCGGTCTCGACTTCATGGCGATTCTGCAGTTCACCACTGACGTAGCCGCGATGTCGCCTCGTGAGTTTGCCGAAGTCCTGGCTCAGCGCCTGGGAGCCCGTGAGGTTCACGTCGGCCACGACTTCTCGTTCGGCCGAGAGCGCGAAGGAACCCTCGAGTCTTTGAGGCAGTTCGGGGAAGAGATGGGCTTCGACGTCGTGGTCAAAGAAGCGGTCGAGGTGGACGGCGAGAGGGTCTCGAGCACTCTGATCCGGGAATTGCTGAGCGACGGCCGGATGTTGCAGGTACAGGAGTTGCTCGGGCGGCCGTATGCCATCACGGGTGTGGTCGGCCGCGGCGACCGTATGGGGCAGCGTCTCGGCTGGCCGACGATCAACGTCGTGTCGGACAACGAGCTGATTCCCGCCGAGGGCGTCTACACGAGCCGAGTCTCGTTTCCGAGCTTTCCCGCGCCGCTCGATGCGGTCACCAACATCGGTACGCGGCCAACCATCTACGAGAACTACGAAAGGGTCGTCGAGAGTCACATCCTCGACTTCCGCAGCGACGTATATGGTGAGGCAGTGGAGTTGCTGTTCTTCAAGCGACTTCGCGACGAGAAGATCTTTCAATCAACGATGGACCTCTCTGCACAGATCGGGCGCGACGTCGAGCAGGCGCGCGACTTCTTTCGTGCGCTCGGGTAGGTCGATCGGATCCACGAGGGCTGCCGCGGGGGCGTTCGCAACGCCGATTCGCTAACGTCCTCGACTTCGTGGCCGACGAGACGAGTCGTGCCACTTGGGGCTGTCGGAACACGCCGTCACCCCAAACCCCCCAAACAGAGGAGCATGCCATGGCAGACGAGAAGATAGTCAAGGTCGATTCGGGCAATTTTGGCGACGAGGTGCTTGGAGCCCCGGTGCCGGTGCTGGTGGACTTCTGGGCAACCTGGTGTGGCCCATGTCGCCAGGTCGCGCCGATTCTCGACGAGATGGCAGGTGAGCTCGACGGGAAGATCAAGATCGCCAAGCTCGATGTCGACTCGGCTCAGGACGTGGCGATCCAGTACAACGTGCAGAGCATTCCCACGTTCATCCTCTTCAAGGATGGTGAGGTTGCCGATCGCACCATGGGTGCTCTGCCCAAGCCGAAGCTGCAGGAGTTCATCGACCGCAACGTGAGCTGAGAGCTCCGAGACTCGTCACGACTTCCGTGACGGTGAACCTCCCGCGGGCACGGTCGGCGCGCTTGGCAGCGCTCTTCCGTGCCCGTTTTGCAGGTATTTGAAGAGCCCGACGATGAAGCGGAGGCTGTTACGGCAGTGATTCGAACTGACTCGAACTGTCGTACTCGTAGCGAGTCGTGTTGACTGATGACGACTGATGTGAGCGCCGGTGTGCCGAGTCGAGCCGTTGACGTGCATCAGCACGTCGAGCGGCTCGCGTCGCAGATTGCGGGTCGGGGTCTTGCCGGCGCGCTGATCCTGGGGCAGGGAGCGGGGGCCGTCGAGCTTGCGCCTTTCTGTCCAGGCCGGCTGTCGCACGGTCTCCTGGCCGTCAACGCTGATGGTCGCTCCGCCCTTGGCTACTTGAGCCCGATGGAACGTGAAGAGGCCGCCTCGAGTGGTCTCGATCTCCTGAGCCCGGACCGTCTGGACATTGCCCGCGCGGCGCGCGACGGTGCGCCTTTTGCCGAGCTTCTCGAGACCGCCGCGAGGCGGGCTCTCCAGCTGACTGGAATTACCGGCGGTGACGTTGCCCTCGCCGGCAACGGCCCTTCTGGAGACGTCGGCCAAGCTCTCCGGGTACTCGAACGCGAGTCGTGGCGATTCGTTTCGGGCCACGAGCTGGCGGGACTCGAGCGTCGCTACAAGCAGGAGCTCGAGCAGGCAGAGATCAGGCGCGTTTCGGAAGTCGTCTGCGACGCGATGAGAGAGTTGGCTCAGATGCTGGCGGGCGCGACACCTCGCGAAGGGGGGCTCCAGCTCGCTGGCGAACCGCTCACGATCGGACGCCTGAGGGGGCGGGCCGCGACCCGCTTCGCCGAGGCCGGTCTCGAGCAGCCGGAAGGCTCGCTCGTGGCCGGGGGCGCTGAAGCTGCCGTACCTCACAACACAGGCAGCGACGCGCACGTCGTGAGGGAGAGCGAGAGCGTGATCGTCGATCTCTTTCCTCGTGATCGGCTCTTCTCGGATTGCACGAGGACCTTCTGCGTCGGGCCGGCACCAGAAGCCTTGACGAGAGCTCACCGGGCGGTCGCTGACGCTCTCGCCCTTGCGGAATCCAAGGCCCAGAGAGGCGTCCGCGGTTGGGATCTGCAGAAGGCTGTTTGCCAGCTGCTCGGCGAGCGCGGGTACCCGACACCGCTGTCTCACCCAGGCTGTGCGACCGGCTATGTACATGGCCTAGGACACGGTGTCGGGTACGAGCTTCACGAACTGCCGGTCTTCAGTCCAACTGGTGGCGAGACCGCACCCGCGGGTCTCCTGGAGGTAGGAGACGTCCTGACGCTGGAGCCGGGTCTCTACGATCCTGAAGCAGGTTGGGCCGTGAGGCTCGAGAACCTCTACGTCCTCGACAGCGACGGGCTGGACGTCCTGACAGAGCTGCCGCTCGAACTGGATCCCCGCGCCTGGGAGATGTGACGACACGTCGTTGCCTCGCGCTGGAAGGTCGAGGGCGGCAACCTGGTCGCCGCCGCGGATCAGCAGAGTTCGGCCGACGAGTGCCGGGTGATTCCAGGACTTGGTACCGAGGACGGGTAGGCGGGCGAGCTCACGAAAGCCATCGCCCTCCGCGGCGACCAGAGCCAGCTCGCCTCGCTCCGTGACGACGAGGAGGAGGCCCTGCTCGGAGAGCAAGAGAAGCTGACCGTGTCCGTACCGTCCGCGCTTCCAGAGACGGTCTCCCGTGCCTCCGTCGAGAGCGGCGAGGATGCTGCCGTCGAAACCGAAGATGACCCCCTGATGGACGACGAAGTCGCTGAAGTTGGGTCTGAGGCGTCCGCTAGACCAGACCTCGGTCGGAATCCACTCTGCGCTCTGACGCGCAATGTTGAGGCGGCGGAGGCCTCTGCCCTCGCCCGCACTGACGATGACGTCATCGCCGATGACTGCCGGCTGTACGATGGCCTGTCCTGACCAGGCGTAGGACCAGAGTTCGCGGCCGTCTCGGGGGTCGACCGCTGTCGCTCCGAACGCGTTGAGGTGGAGGACCTGCTCGGTTTCGCCAAGCACGAGACGGTGAGGAGAGCTGTATGAGGCACCGCGATCACGCCCCGTCCAGATCGGTTCTCCCTCTCGTGAGTAGGCGAGGAGGCGACCCGACGCCGCGACGACGATCTGGTCCCCCAGGATGAGCGGAGAGGCGGCAAATCCCCACACCGGGAGTTTCGCGTCGGCGTCGGCCTCGAGGTCCCGGCTCCAGAGCAGCGAGCCAGTGCTCGGGGTAAAGGCGTTGAGCCGGCCGGTCGCTCCTAGAGTCACGAGGAGGCTACCGCTCACTGCCGGTGTCGATCGCGGCCCTGGGCCCCCCATGGCCTCGAAGAAGCGGGTTGTGTCTCGATGTTCCCAACGAGTGACGCCCGTAGCGATGTCGAGGGCCACAACAACCTCGTCGTCGCCGTCCTGGGCCAGAGTGAAGGCAAGATCCTCTTGAACGGCAAAGGAGGACCAGCCATCACCAAGTGTTCGTCGCCAGAGCAGGCGTGGTGGCCGTGCCACCCAATCGGCGCCGATTTCGAGTCCGTCGATGCGCCCGTCTCGTCGAGGACCTCGGAACCCCGACCAGCCTGTCCTTGGGATCTCGGTGACGCGGGCAGCCTGGAGGCCGCCCGTCAGCGACTCCTGCACGTGGTCTTGCGCAGACCATCGGCTCGCGAACTGAAAGCGATGCGCACCGGTCAAGCCCTCGAGGCGGACCAGAGGCCAGGGTCCCAGTGCTACGAGGAGAACGATCAGGTAGACCTTGCGGTCAAACCTGGTGGGTGTCTTTGTGGCCGACAGGAGTGAAGCCAGCAGCGCGACCGCGATGAGTGGGAGAGCGAAGTAGGCGCACCACATGAAGCGCATGGATTCATGGTTTAGCTGGAGCACGAGAACCAACAGCGTGGCAGAGAGCAGTGCGACAAAAGCGCGGTCCTTCCGACTCGCCCTGCTGAAGGCTAGCCACCACACGGCCAGCGCAGCGGCGCCGACGAGACCGGAGAGGATCGCAACAGCGAAGCCCTCGTAGCCCGGAGCCACGATGGGCGTGACAAAACGCAGTGGCATCATGAACCCTGCGATGAGCCACGCTGGCCACAGCCGGAGCGGAGTGTCTTCCCTCGACTTCATGTCTCGAAGAACGCTACGCCCGCAGTCGCGTCGTATTCCGCCCAGACCGTAGGTCAGCCCCCGTCTTCCTGAGCTGGTCTAGTCGACCACGGCTATGCAGTCGACCTCCACTCGGGCACCGAGAGGTAACGCCCCACCCTGAAAGGCCATTCGTGCCGGCTTCTTGTCGGCGGGAAAGTAGGTGCGGTAGATGGCGCTCATGGCCGACCACTCCTTGATGTCGGCCAGATAGACCGTACATTTCGCCACCCGGTCCATGGACGAGCCGAAACTCTCGACCATGAGCTTGAGGTTGTCCATCGCCTGGCGAGTTTCTGCTTCGATCCCGCCGTCGACGAGAAACACCTTCCCCGGCGGGTTGCCCATCGCTCCTGAGAGGAAGAGCAGATCACCGACCTGGACGGCGGACGAGAAGGGAGGTTGGAGTCTCTCGTGCGATGGCAGCTGATGATGAACGATTTCGGGTGCCGCCGCGTCTTTCGAGGTGGCAGGAGTGGCGGAGCCAGAACTCGAGGCACCAGAACTCGAGTTGCAAGAACTCGAGATACAGGCGCTCCAGACGGCTGAGCCGGAGGCAACATACCCGAGAATTGTCAGAGTCAGAACGAGAGGTAGGTGGTTGAGGCGCATGCGGGCCCTCCTTTGGCAGTGGAGTTTGACAGTGGAGTCGTCAGAGTGACGCCGCGAGGCAACTCTCGCGGCGTGTCCAGACCCTTGTCGATTGTGGCGACCCGCTCAACGACCTGAGAGGTCATCAGCGAGCTCTGGAGCAGCCTGAGAGTCGACTCCGCAGCCTGAACAGGACTCTGAGTAGAGCGTTCTGTAGCGGCTCAGCGGCTGTGTAGCGAGCTCAGGACTCGGGACGTGTCTTCGTCGCTCGGGAAGAACGTCTCGATGCGCAGCGAGGCTGCGGTTGCGTCGAGTGCGGTGCCGAACGTGGTGAGGACGCTGAACAAGTTCAACACCTCGTCGCCAAACCGAAGACCGAGATTGGCAATGGGGAGGCTCGGAGACATCGCCGCAGAGCCGGCCTCCAGCTTCTGTTGCTCCTGTGCTGCCAGGGCCTGCACTCGAGCACGCAGCGCCTGATGGGTCGACTCCTGGACGTCGTGCAGCGCTCGACGGAGGACACCCGCGCCGATCTCTTCCCAGTTGACGATGTGCGGGCGCAGCGCTCGAGGGTCCAGGATCAGGAGGATGAGGTTGGGGCGGCCGCTAGGGCACAGTTCGAGCTCGTCACCTGCGTTCGGGACCAGCTCGCGCAAAATGAGCTCGGCGACGGCGTTCGTCATGAGCACGTTCCACTCGGCGTCGATGACGAAGCTGGGATTGGGGAGATGCTGATCGAGGATCCTCTCCAGGGCGTCGTGAACCGGCTGGAGCGCTTCGTCGTCCAGACCATGGTTGCGATAGATCGCCGCGAAGCCGGCCGCGTTGAGCAGGCGATTGCGCTCACCCAGCGGCAGGTCCAGGGTCTCGGCCAGCCGCAAGACCATCGAGCGACTCGGCTGACTCTTGCCGGTCTCGAGCCAGCTGAGATGGCGCTGTGATATCTCCGCCGCCAGGCTCAGATCGAGCTGTGAGAGCTCGCGGTGCTGGCGCCAGGTGCGTAGCGTCGCTGGGAAGGTGTCAGGTAAAGGCAGAGCCATCGTGAACGCATGCTACCGGGCGGTAGGGGAGTCGTGGCGATGACCTCAGAGGTCATGAGAACCATTCGAGGCCTTGAAGGCTTGCGGCGACGATTTCAGAGTGGGTCGGGAGACGAAGGGGGATCGGCTTGGGAAGGAGGCCTTGATCTAGATGTTAGAGATAGATAACATGATGTTAAGGGTTATTAACCTGGGAGTCCCCAAGACCGACACGTGAAACTGTGACCGGGAGTAACGATGCCCTACAGAGAGAAGGTCGCGTGGCTATCGCTGACGGCAATGATGGTCACATTCGGCCCGTACTTCGTCGCTGTCGCGATCTCGCCGCCCGGAGATGAGCTACCCAATATCCAGCAGCTGAGGGCGCTGGCGGTTGCCGCACTCAGCCAGCTGGTGCTTCTCGGGGCGGGGTACCTCTATCTCAGGCGAACGAGTCGCGGCGAGTCCAAGTTGCCGGACGAGCGAGATCAGGCCATCTCGCGACGCTCGATTCGCTACGCCTACGGCGTGCTCACAGTCGGCATGATCGTGGTGGGCTGTGTGATGCCGTTCAGCTCGGGTGGTTGGACCATCGTGAACGCAGCGCTCTTGATGATCGTTCTTGCCGAAGTCGTTCACTACGGGGCCGTGGTGTTGGGCTACCGCCGATACGCCTGAGGTAGGCAGATGATCGTCGTCCGAATGGTTTCCTGGGATGACAGCGAATGATCGAGGGAATCCTGTCAAACCAGATTCGCTCGCTCCGGTTTCAACACGGCGAGATGACCCAGTCGCAGTTGGGCGAGCGAATTGGAGTCACTCGACAGACGATCGCTGCAATGGAGTCGGGCAAGTACGCACCTTCCCTCGAGGCGGCTTTTCGGGTCGCACATGTCTTTGGGGTGCCGCTGGTCGAGGTGTTTCAGTGGGAGGCATGTCGACCGAATGAGGATCGTCGGACCGACTGACCGCCAACGCCAGGCGTGTTGTGGATGACCGGGTCTAGCCGTGGTGCGGCCCGGCTCGAGTCAGCAACGATGGCTCTCGCTACCGCTCAACCCAATAGTGGCTGACGGGTCGAGTCGTACTTCGTCCGACTCGAGTCAGCGTCTACGGGTTTCGCTACCGCTCAACCCAGTAATTGGGGGCTTCTTTGGTGATGAGGACGTCATGGGCGTGGCCCTCTTTCTGGCCGGCCGACGTCACGCGGACCATGCGCGCCTTCGTGCGGAGGTCGTGGATGGAGGTCGAGCCGGAGAGGCCCATGCCCTGTCGTAGCCCGCCGACCAGCTGCTCGATCATCTGGTGAACGGAACCTTTGTAGGGGACCATGCCTTCGATGCCCTCGGGCACCATCTTGGACAAGGGCTGGGTCTGGTCCTGGAAGTAGCGGTCGGCACTGCCGCCCGACATCGCCGAGAGGGATCCCATGCCGCGATAGGCCTTGTAGGTTCGACCCTGGTAGAGGATGGTCTCGCCGGGGCTCTCTTCGGTTCCCGCCAGGAGAGACCCGATCATCACCGAATGGGCGCCGGCGGCGATGGCCTTGGTCAGATCTCCCGAGAAGCGAATGCCGCCGTCCGCGACGACTGGCACACCGTGCTCGGCAGCGGCCCGCGCGCAGGCGAGAACCGCGGTGACCTGTGGCACTCCGGCCCCGGTGACGACCCGAGTGGTGCAGATACTGCCAGGACCGATACCGACCTTGATGGCGTCGACGCCGCGATCGATCAGCGCCCGGGCGCCGTCTTCGGTAGCGACGTTGCCGGCCAGGATCTGGCAGTTGGGGAACTCCTGCCGAAGTCGTTCGACCCCTTCGAGGACTCCGCGGGAATGGGCGTGCGAGGAGTCGACGACGAGCAGATCGGCCTGCGCCTCGATGAGTGCTGCGGCACGATCGACGTCTTGTGGGGACACACCGACGGCTGCTGCAACCCGCAGTCGGCCGAGTGCGTCTTTGCAGGCGTTGGGGAACTCCTGCATCTTCTGGATGTCCTTGACCGTGATCAGGCCCACCAGGTTGCCGTCAGCGTCGGTGACCAGGAGCTTCTCGATCCTGTGCTTGTGAAGCTGCGCTTTGGCCTGGTCGAGAGTCGTTCCCACCGGCACCGTGATCAGGTTGCTCTGAGTCATGAGCTCGCGGATCTCTCGCTGCGGATTGGTCTCGAAGCGCAGATCTCGGTTCGTGAGGATTCCGACGAGGTGCCCGTCGTCGTCGGTGACCGGCACGCCCGAGATCTTGTACTTGGCCATCACGTCCAGCGCCTCTTGGATCTTCTGGTAGGGGCGCATGGTGATGGGGTCGACGATCATTCCGGCTTCAGAGCGCTTGACCCGGTCGACCTCCTCAGCCTGCTTCTCGACGGAGAGGTTCTTGTGGATGACACCAATTCCCCCTGCCTGGGCCAACGCGATGGCGAGGCGACACTCGGTCACGGTGTCCATGGCAGCCGAGATCAGCGGGATGTTGAGATCGATCCCTTTGCTGAGTCGGGTTCGTAGAGAGACGTCTTTGGGATGGACGTCGGAGAGTCCGGGTTGCAGAAGGACGTCGTCGAAAGTGAGGGCGAGATCGAACGAGCGGAGGTCTCGAGCCTGGGCTGGCTGCTCCGCTATCGACGCCAGTTCGGCAGGCGTCG
>JANQPS010000479.1 GCA_028285365.1 Thermoanaerobaculia bacterium
CATCGTCCGACTGCTGGTCACGCGGCGACCGGACCTCCTTCCAAACTCGCTGGTGCTGCGCAAGGCGTCGGTGTCGGGTGCCTCCACTCTGATGATCTCGTGTCTCGCCGTCGCCCTGACGGGCTGCGGCTACGAGGGCATCGATGGGACCGTTTTCGGCTCGGCTGCAGAGTCGGGGGGGCGGCCGCCTACCGACAGCATCGTCGACCTGAGCCAAGGAGAAGTCGGCCTCGCGATGTCGATCGTCATCCTCTTCGGGCTTGGATTCATCGCGGGGCGCAGCTGGGAGCGACTCCTCGGAGTAAGGCGCGATGCACTTCCACGCTGAGCACTCGCTGTTTTTCGAGCGTCGCCAACCGCTCTGGCGAGCGGCATCCAGTCTCGCGCTGACTTCCTGCGTGCTGGTCGTCAATGCAGGCGTGAGCAGCACTGCCGTTTCCTTGGTCGGCTCTTGCGCCGGCGGCCTCCTGCTCCTCATCGCCCGCGCGCACGGGCACAAGAGGCTCGAACCAGCGTTCGCGTGGACCCTCCTCGTCGTCGCGCTCGCGTTGATGGCCGGAGTCGCCTCGAGCCAGGACTCGGCAGTCATCTTCGAGACTGGGGCCCGCGTCTTGTGTGGCGTTCTCTGGGTCCTCTGGCTCGGCACCCAGGTGGACTGGGCGTCGCTTCGGCACGTTCTGCTTCGGCTTCGGATCCCCGAGAACGTCGTTGCTGCCCTGGACCACGCTGTGATGCACGGCATTCTCACGCAGCGCGAGTGGACGCAGCGACGGGATGCAGCTCGCCTGCGCCTGGGAGCACCGCGCGTGCCCCTCGCGTCCTGGGGGCCGCTGCTCGGTCAGGGAGCGCTTCAGGCTTTCCTTCGACTCGAGCGGGTGGAGGAAACCGCGCTTCTACGGAGCGGATTGAGAGCAGACACGGGCGAGGACGAAGGCGTGCAACTGGAGGCCGTCGACGTCGAACGCGGTGGCCAGCGGGTGCTCGAGCAGCTCGAGCTGAATCTGAAGCCGGGGGAGCAGGTTCTGGTTTGCGGGCCGAGCGGAGCGGGGAAATCGAGCTTGCTCCGCCTTCTGGCCGGCCTCGACGGGCCCGCGCGCGGAAAGATGACGCGGTTTGGAACGTCCGTCTCGCCCGGCGCCGCGCTCGGTGCGCGGCTCGACGGTCGCGTGGCCCTCCTTAGCCAGAACCCGGAGCATCACTTCATCGCGAGCACCGTCGCGGAAGACATTGCCTGGGGCTTGCGTCGTCGCGGCGTCGATCCCGACGAGCTTCTCCGGCGCTGCACCGACGTGGCGAAGGCGCTTCAAATCGGCCATCTGATGGATCGTCCGTGTCACGAGCTCAGCTTTGGGGAGCAGCGCCGCGTCGCACTCGCCGGTCTCCTCGTGCTCGAGCCGGCGCTGCTGCTCCTCGACGAACCAACGGCCGGCCTCGATCCCGTGGTGGCCCACGAGCTCCGCACGCTCGTGGAGCAGTCGGTTCGCCGGACGGGTGCGGCGTGTGTCTGGGCAACCCATGACCTCCTTTCCCTGCCACCCCAGACCGAGCGACTGGTCTTGCTGCGCGACCGGCGGGTCCTCTTCGATGGGTCGACGGCCGAGGGGCTGACGAGACCCTGGCTGCTACGAGCCGGCCTGGCCGTTCCCGAGGGGGAAGAGAACGCATGTTGATCGGCAGCTCATCGAAGAAGGCGAGTCTCGACAGGGTTCGTCGCATCAAGCGGGCGCTCCGCGAGGCGCTCGAGCTCCCCGAAGACGCCACGGTCACGGTCACCCAGCTGGCTTGCCTGGAAGAAGACTGCGCCCCAGTCGAGACCGTCATCGGGCTGCTTCGCGCGGGGGCACCCCAGCTTCAGCACAAGGTGCACAAGGCAGCGGACGCCGTCGACGCCGAAGATCTCGCGCGGGCCTGCGATGCATGGGGCCTCGTCGTCCCACCCACCGCTTTCGAGCAGTTCTTCGCCCAGGAGAAGTAGATGAACCCGACTCAAAAAGTACCTGTCACCATCCTCACCGGCTTCCTCGGCTCGGGAAAGACGACTCTGCTCAACCGGATCTTGAGCGAGGAGCACGGCAAGCGCATCGCCGTCATCGAGAACGAGTACGGCGAAGTCGGCATCGATCAAGCGTTGGTCATCGACGCCGACGAGGAGATCTTCGAGATGTCCAATGGTTGCATCTGCTGCACCGTGCGAGGAGACCTGATCCGGGTGCTCGGCAACCTGATGAAGCGGCGCGACAAATTCGACTACGTATTGGTGGAGACCACGGGTCTCGCCGATCCCGGTCCGGTCGCTCAGACCTTCTTCATGGACGACGAGATCCGAGAGGAGTTCTCCCTCGATGGAATCGTGACGCTCGTCGACTCCGCCCACATCGATCAGCAGCTCGGGCGAAGCGACGAGAGCACCGAACAGATCGCGTTCGCCGACGTCCTCGTCCTGAACAAGACGGATCTCGTGGGCGGCGAGGCGCTCGACAAGCTCGAGGCTCGAGTCCGAGACATGAACCAAATGGCGCGAGTCGTTCGCAGCGAGAAGGCCAATGTCGCCGTCGATACCGTCCTCAACCTCGGTGCCTTCGACCTGGACCAGGTGCTCGAACGGCGCCCCTCCTTCCTCGAGCCGGAGTATCCGTTCGAGTGGACCGGCGTCTACGCGCTCGAGCCGGGCCGCTACGAGCTCAGCCTCGCGGAGGGACCGGATCCCACGATGTCCATCGTCGTCGTCGCAGATCAGGGGACCGATGACTCTGCACTTCGCGAGAGTGCGGAGTGGTGTGTCCGACGGTACGCCGAGACGCCGTTGAACGTGCGTCCGGGCGAGCGAATTCCCGTCGGAAAACACTGCAACCTCGAGCTGCAGGCCTCGGGCCGCAAGTCGTTCGTCTTGGAGGTCGAATCCCCAACCCGTGTCGGCCTCTACACCCAGCACACCGCCGAGGAGTTCGATCTCCAGCTCGACGACGCAGGCGGAGCAGCGGTCTTCTTCGAGGCAGAGCGAACCTGGGTTGCTCAGCACGAGCACGACGACGAGGTGGGATCCATCGCCATCGAGAGGGATGGGGACGTCGACATCGACAAGCTGAACGCGTGGTTGAGCAAGCTCCTGCGGGAGCGCGGGGTCGACATCTTTCGGATGAAGGGCTTCATCAGCATCGCGGGCGAATCAGAACGCTACGTATTCCAGGGTGTGCACATGCTCTTCGATGGTCAGCCGGACAAGCCATGGGGTGATGCGCCTCGCCGCAATCAGCTCGTATTCATCGGCCGCAACCTCGATGAACTGAGCATGCAGCGCGAGTTCGACGCGTGCCTGACTTGAAGCCGGAGGGAGTACTCCGTCAGGGCTGGTCCTCGACGGTCGGGGACTACGCGATCGCCGGCGGCTGGACGCGGGGCGGCGATCTCTTGACGGTCGGTGACGCCGCGGGTGGCGTCTACGGATTCGTGGGCAACACCGGCAAGACCCTTTGGGAGCGGGCAGGAATCCACGAGGGCGGTGTCCTGGAGATGGCCACCCAGCCCGGCGGAGCCACCTTCGCGACGGCGGGCCAGGACGGACGAATCTTGATCTGGAATGCGGCAGACGGTCGAGTGACCCAAGCAATCGAGCTCGGAAGCGGATGGGTGGAGAACCTGGCCTGGTCGTCCGACGGACAGAAATTGGCCGCATCCTTCTCGCGTCGGGTTCACGTGTTCCGCGCCGACGGCGAGGAGGCCTGGCGATCGGAAGAGCATCCCAGCACCGTCAGCGCGATCGTCTGGTCGGGCACGCAAGAGCTGGCGACCGCCTGCTACGGCCGGGTGGCGTTCTTCGACGGAGCCACAGGCGAACTCCGCCAGAAGCTGGAGTGGAAGGGCTCCTTGGTTTCGATGATCCTGAGTCCGGACGGGGATGTCGTCGCGTGTGGGAGTCAGGACAAGTCGGTGCACTTCTGGCGACGTTCCACGGGGCAGGACTCCATGATGTCCGGATACCGTACAAAGCCTTCCGCCTTAGCATTCGACGCTACCGGCACCGTCCTTGCCACCGGCGGAGGAGAAGCTGTGACGATATGGAGCTTCGACGGCGACGGGCCCGAAGGCACGCACCCCAGCATGCTGAATCTCCATGGCGAGCCGGTCACGAAGCTCGTTTTCCGGCCGCGAGGGATGCGCCTCGCTTCTGGAGCGAGAGACGGCACTGTCGTCGTCTGGGCCGTCCAGAACGATGGGGAAGGCGCTCCGATCGGGGCAGCGGTAGTCCGCGGCGTGGTTGCCGGGCTGGCCTGGCGGCCAGATGGTCGTTCCCTCGCCGCCCTCGATGCGAGCGGCTGCGTGACCGCCTG
>JANQPS010000480.1 GCA_028285365.1 Thermoanaerobaculia bacterium
GATGTCGAACAGGCTCGGCTGATCGTCGAACGGCGCGTGCTACCGGACGCCGTGACTCGCCAGGTTGTGCTCGGCAAGCTGCTCGAGCTTATTCGCCGATGTGAGGTGAAGATCTATGCCTGGGGACTGACGTTACATCCTCGGAATTGCCGTCTCAACGCGGGGTCGTCCGTCGTGATGGGGGTGCACGCCGACTACATCGAGCTCAGTTGTGCGTCGACCTTGGGCGAGGCGGGCGAGCAATGGCTCGAGGAGTCGGCGATCATCCAGTTGAGCTCGCGCTCCCAGAGCGGAAACCGCTCTTTCCACGTCGATCATCGTTCCTTCTTGAGCATGCCGGAGGAGGTGTGGCATGCCTGTCAGGAAGGAGTGGATATCGAGATCGAGGCAAAGAAGGGCCGGCTCCCGTGGTGGGAGTCGAACTCCCCAGGCTTGCTGCGCTATCTCGAGCAGGAGCTCGATGTGGAGATCACCTACCCGGACTACAGCGCGGTCGATGCGGGCGTACGGTACTGGAAGATCTCGCCAGGCGCGAGAGCTTCTAAGTGGGACGAATGCCGTGATGGTGGCTTTATCAGCATGGGCTGGAAACAGTTTGGCGACCTGCGCCGTTTTCCGTCGCACGACGAGTTCGAAGAAGAGCGCAAGAAACTTGATGAAGTCCATGAAGGCTATTCGAAAGAGGGATGCGGTCAGGTCTGGCAGTTTCACAACATCGCTCCGGGCGACCGAATCCTCGCTAACAAGGGCACGCGTGAAGTACTGGGATTCGGTACGGTAGTCAAGGGCTACTACTTCGACCAGTCGGACTCGGAGCACCCGCACCGGCTCGGCGTCGAATGGAACCACTTCGGATCTGTGAAGGTGAGCGAGGTCGGTTGGCGTCGTACTCTGGTCGAGCTTGGCAAGTCGAAGTTCGCCAGGATTGAAGATCGGCTCGATCCACGCGAAGGTCCAGCCCCTATTACGGGCGATCGAGGAAGACAGCCGGATCTTGACCGCTTCCGGGGGCTTATGGGCGACCTCCGTGACCGCGGTCTGTACTTTCCAGCCGATGTGGTCGCCAGGGTGCTTTTGGCCATTCAGACTAAGCGCTTTGTAGTCCTTAGCGGTATCTCGGGCACCGGCAAGACGCAGATTGCTTTGGCTCTGGCTCGACACTTTCAGGGGGAGCGGCAGGTGCGCGTCACGGTGGAAGAGGAGCCTGAGGCAGCCGTCCGCATAACGGTGCAGCCTTACATGCTCAAGCGGCGGGGGGTGCACGTGCCAGTGGAGCTCCAGGCTTACCTGGACCTTCCGTCCGGCGAGCAAGCGCCGAGCACGGAGGTGTCGGTGGGATTCCCTGGTGGGGTCGTCGAATCCCGTCTCTGGAAGGACCGGAGCCGACCCGTCGCTCGGTTTGCACTTCGCGGTGACCTGGGCACCTGGTTTCGTGAGAACTTGTCGGTGGAAGATGAGTTCTTGCTCGAGGCTCCGGAGAGTGACGAAGAGCCGTTTCTTCGACTCTCGCTGCCGCAGGTCGAGGAGAAGACCGAGCTCATTGACAACAAGTCGGTGATTGCCGTGCGCCCCGACTGGACCGACAACCGCGGGCTTCTTGGGTTCTTCAATCCGCTCACGGAACAGTACGTGGGCACGCCGTTTCTCGATCTGCTCCTGCGCGCAGCCGCCGAGAAAGGAAGAGCGAACAGTGAGGGCCGCCAGCCGTGGCCGTTCTTCGCCATCCTCGACGAAATGAACCTGGCGCGGGTGGAGCAGTACTTCTCCGACTTCCTGTCGGCGCTCGAGTCAGGTGAGCCGCTGCAGTTGCACGAGTCGATCGAAGTGGAGGAGGGCACCTCGGCCGGGGCACAGGTGCCGCGTGAGCTCAGGGTCCCGGACAACCTGGTATTCGTGGGTACGGTGAACGTCGACGAGTCGACCTACATGTTCTCGCCCAAGGTACTCGACCGGGCGTTTACGGTGGAGTTCGATGAGGTCGATCTAGCGGCGCTGGGCGGTCTTGAGCCACAGGTTGGAGCGGAGTCTCTTTGGCTCCAGCGGCTACCCGAGCGGCTTCAGCTAGGTGAGGCTCCGGGCAGTACTCACTGGCAGCGACTCGTGGAAGACTACGGTGACAAGGCAAGGCAGCTGATGGCGCTGCACGCTCTGCTCGAGACCGACCGACGTCACTTCGGCTATCGGGTGGCAAACGAGATCGCACGCTTCGTGCTACTGGCGGTGGAGCAGGGCGGAGAAGATGCCGCCGAGGTGGCCTTCGACCTGGCGATCCTGCAGAAGGTGCTGCCCAAGCTGCATGGCACGCAGCAGGAGCTTGAACCCTTGCTCGATCTGCTGTTCGCGTTCGCGGTGCTTGGAGACGAACCCTCGGACAAGGACTTGGACAGGCTCCGCCCGACGGAAGGCTGGGAGATTCGTCGAGGGGGTGTTCTGGTTTCTGAAGAAGCTCCCCAGAGTGACGAGGAGAGCGACGGGGCAGCCGGGCTCGACGGTGACGAACTCGATGACGGCGACGAAAGGACAGGTGCGGTCACGCAGGTGTCGTATCCCCGGACGGCCGCCAAGTTGTGGCGGATGCGTCGCCGTCTGCGCCAGCAGGGATTCACCTCGTTCATCGAATGATGGTGTCCCTCGGCGATCTTCAGCTCCGAGCTCGACGTAACCATACGCAGCCGGAGCGGATTGCGGATCGGCTACGACTAGATGGCCGTGTCGAGTGGCTCGTTACGGGACCGAGTGCACAGCTCGACGAGATCGAGGTGGCGCTGCCAGGGATCGCCGAAGCACTTGGCTCTGTTCTGCTCCTACGCTTCGACAACACAGTTGGCCGATTCGCGGTGCCGCACCTTGGTGAGGTGGAGGTGCACTCGTCGAAGTGGGACCGCCGCGACTTCGATGCCATGCTGGCCGACCTCACTCGGGTGGCCGCCCAACTGCCCTTCCAAGCCAGCGGTGGTGGAGCGCTACCCTATGAGCGCACATTGAGCGTGTCGCAGCCCGTCCTTTATCAGCTATTCGCCTACCTCCGTTGGGTGCTGTCGGACGAGTGCACCACTGACGAGGCGCTTCTGCCGGCGCTGCAGGCGGTGATGCATGAACCACATCGCCGACTAGAGAAGGAGTCGCACAGAGTGCCCTTCGCTCTGGCCCGCGACGTGGCGCCGGCGGAGCTGGCGGCGATTGTCAGCGGCGTTCGACCGATGGTGCGAGCGGCGGGCGCGGCGGTCGGTTGGAACGTGGCGCGTCGGCTCGGCGGGCAACTGCCCGAGGTGGTCGACGAAGTGCGTTCGCGCTGGGACGTCGACACGGCGGAGAACCGTTTTGTGAAGTTCTTTCTTATGCAGGTAGATGGTGTGATCGACCGGGTGCACGCGGCGTTTCCGGAACACCGGACTAGCTCTTTGCACGCCTCAATCCAGGCTGATTGCGGAGACATGCGCCGTCGACTCGAAGTCGTGCGTCGCGCCGGTCTCTGGTGTGACGTCGGCGAGATGCGGCATTTCCCTGCCAGCTCTACCGTTCTGCAGGAGCGACGCGGCTACAAGACCATCTACCGCTGCTTCGTGCGCATGCTCCTGGGCTCGCGCCTCCCACTCGACGAGGAACAGGCCCGGCGTCTGCTCGAGATTCGCGATATCGCCGACTTGTACGAGCTATGGTGCTACTTCCGCTTGGTCGAGCTCGCGCAGGACGTGCTCGGTCCGCCGCTTAGTGCCGAACGTTTCGACGCCACCGACCTCAGTGTCAAGGTTCCGTGGAACTATCGCGTCTCCTGGCCGGGCGGCGAGTCCTTGTACTACAACCTCAGTTTCGGAGCTGGTTGCCGAACACCAGCTGGCCGCCGGTCCTACTCCGTGCAGCTGCGTCCCGACGTCGTGCTTGAACTGCTACGCGGACCATCTGCCGGCTTGCACCTGTTCGACGCCAAGTTCAAGCTGACGCAACCGGGGAGAAGGTCTGCGCTGGGCAATGGCGTTCTCGAGGAAGCCGAAGACTTAGACCACGATCCCGAATTGGCGACTGGCCGTGAACGTGGCAGCTTCGTGAAAGCCGACCTCTACAAAATGCACACCTATCGCGACGCGATCGAGAATGCCCGGTCGGTTTGGGTCATGTACCCCGGCTCGAAGTCCCGCTGGTTTCCGACCTACGAAGGGCAGTACGACGGTGTTGGTGTGATGCCGCTGGTGCCAGGTGAGGAAGGTGGGGGCGTCTTCGGCGACTTGTTGAGGAATGGGCAGCTTGCCGGCTGAAGCGGTCAGCGAGACCTAGGGCTCTCACTCGACGCCCCGGGAGCTTGCCGGCGTCCAGCGGGAACATCACCAGCGCACCCAGGTTCTGGAAGATTGTGTAGGAGGCCAAGGGGCCGCTTCACTTCATCTCAGCACGAGGTACTGATTGCCGTCGCTGTGCAATGGCCCTCTTCGAATCAATGGTTTCCTTCCACTCCTCGACCGTCAACCGGCACCACACCTGCTTCCCGGCCACCCAGCGATCGGCCTGGGGGAACTCGCCAGCTGCCTTGAGCTCGTCGAGCCGGCTGCGGCTCATCTTCACCATCTTCACGACCTGGTGGATGTCGAGCCACTCATCGGCGTAGAGCTGGCGCACGACGGCTCTCGCGAGGAGGGGAATGAGCTCTTCGAGGTGTTGGCTGAGTTCTTGGAGGGCTTCGTCGCTCATGACTGCCATAGAGGTTGGGCGACGAAAGGGCAGTTGTCGAGAGGCTGAGCGAAGGAACTCGGGGATCATCCGCGGGATGATCCCTTCCACAATGATGCCCGGGGGGGTCTTTCTGGGGATCTTTGGCGAAACGCCTGTGCCACGGGGCCTTGCGGGCCTTGTCGGTTTGTCGCCACTCCCCGTCCAGCGGGCAGCGCAGCGGTCGAAAGATCCCCAGACTTTTCGACTTCGCGGTGATCTCGACGCTCCTTTTGAGGGTCTCAAAGCGTGATTCGGGCTCGTTCTGCAGATTCTGGGCGCGAAGCGTCGAGTTGGTGACGGGCGCTCTCCTGGGTAGTACCTGGCAGACCCCCAGGGTGGTACCTCGATGGAACCAGGTTACCTGCTGCTGGCTCTTTTGCCGACGGGCCTTGTGGGGTATCAGTGGTGCGTGACTACTCCCTCTCGGAAGTCTGTTTCCAGTGGCGGGTGTTCTCTGGATAGACCTTCCGGAGCTTTGGTGACAACGAGGCCCTTGGCGAACGATCCGATTGCGCTGCCAGCTGTGATGACGTCGACTGGTTCTCAGATCCGGCTGTCTCTGATCTGGTCTCCGGAACGCAGTCCGGTCGTGGGTCGACTCTCACCGGGGCTGGCGGATATTCGATAGTCCATTGAGACATCCACTCGTCTGGCTCTTCCAAACGTTGGTACTCCAGCCCTCTCCCTCCACTCCAAGTTCAGTCTTTCTGTTCCTCATCCGGACAGACTCCTCATCTGGGCAGACACTCTTCCTTCATGTTCCCCGATTCTCTGTATGGACGACGAGAGGATCTGGATGCGGAATCAGGGTGCTGTTTCGATCAAGAAGGCGTCGACGGCTGTTGGTCTTGGTCTTCTCGAGATGGCCTTGGAAACGGAGGGTCGGAAGGGCTGTTCGCCGGTGCTTTGTCTGGAGCCGGTCTCTCTGGAACCGGGCTATGAGCGCTTCGACTCGGATCGAATCCTTCGACTCGATGGTGCCGAGCCAGATTCGCGCACAGCCAAGGCCGCAACCGATGTCGACTGGCTCACGCTCGAGGTCTTCCCCTCAGAGGAGGATGTGCTTGCGCTCCAGTGGATGGAGACGGCGTTGCGTGCTCTGTCAATTCTCGATGGGCCCTTTGCGTTCGAGCTGGTCGGTAACTCGAAGGCGGTCAACGTTCGGTTCGGGCTTCCGGCAGGTCAGC
>JANQPS010000489.1 GCA_028285365.1 Thermoanaerobaculia bacterium
ATCGGGGATCACGAAGTAGGCCTCACGAAAGCTGGCGTAAGGATCTCCGTTTGGGGCCGGCAGAGACGTCGAGGCGTCGAGGTCGAGAACCTGGGCCCCGGTCGGAACCCCGACCAGTGCGAAGGTTCCCTGCGAGTTGGTCGTTGCGGTCACGCCCGAGTCGAGCAGAGTGACGGTGACGCCGACGATCGGTACCACCTGCCCGGTGGAGTAGGCATTGGCGTCGAGGACGATGCCGGTCAGTGTCGTCGGTCCACCCGGGCCGGGGTCGACGGTGACGGTGACGGTCTGGGATGACGATGCGGCTCCGTCGTCGGCGGTGAACGTGAGGCCGAAGGACCCAACCTGGCTAGAGCCCGGCTGGAAGGTGAACTGTCCGCTGGCGGAGTCGAGCGAAGCACCCGCAGGAAGCGGCAGGGGAGCGACCGAAAACGTGATCGGGTCGCCTTGACAGTCGAAAGCCTCGAGCTGCGTCTCGAGGGTCGATCCGAGCGCAACCTCGAGGTCGGAGACCCGCAGCCAGGGAGCCTCGACGTCGCCGAAGTTGGACCAGGCGCAGGGAGTCTCCTGTTCGAAGCTGTCTTCGAATATCGGTGCGCCGGGGCCCGTGGTCTGCTGGTCGGTGTTGGCGCTGACAGACGAGGTGATGGCCAGGCCGAGGAGAAGTGCCATCGGCGCGACGAGTGACGATGACGGAGACGGCGGAGCGAAGAACATGGGCTGGATCCCCTGCAGATGGAGCCCGTTGCCGAAGCACGGTCCGGGCCCGTTTTGATCAGATCTACAGAAGAGCGTGAGAGCCGTCCGATTCCTGCCAAGGGAGCTCGAAGATTCTCGAGAGGAGGGGAGATCGCCCGCGAACGCAGAGCCGGAGATCTGCCTAGGAGCCGGGGAACACGGAGCCGG
Organism: Thermoanaerobaculia bacterium; assembly: GCA_028285365.1. GTDB lineage: Bacteria > Acidobacteriota > Thermoanaerobaculia > Multivoradales > Multivoraceae > JANQPS01. Next base: position 907 of record JANQPS010000489.1, read on the forward strand.
GGAACACGATAGGCTCGACGTCCGCTCACGCGGCCCCCTGTCCCCCAGGTACCTCTTGATCCATGGACGGCCGCTCTACATCTCCAGATCCCGCCGACCAGAGCACGGCTGAGCTCTTCGAGCGTGTGTACGGCGAGCTGAAGGCGCTCGCGGGCAGCTATCTGCGCAGTGAGCGCCAGGACCATACGTTGCAGCCGACAGCACTGGTCCACGAGGCCTACCTGCGCCTCGCCGATGTCTCTCCTGGGGTATGGAGTGATCGCCGCAAGTTCGTGGCCGTTGCCTCCCGGGCCATGCGCCGGATCCTCGTGGACCACGCTCGGGCGCGACGTGCGGACAAGCGACGGGGCGAGAAGGTCACGCTCGACCCGGGGATGATCGGCGCGAGCGAGGTGACGGTCGACGTGGTGCTGCTCGACGAGGCCCTTGCGCAGCTTGCCGAACAGGATCCACAGCGTGCGAGACTCGTAGAGCTCCACTTTTTCGGCGGCTTGACGGTCGAAGAAGCTGCCTCCCTGCTCGAGCTCTCTGAGCGAACCGTCTACCGCCAGCTGCGATCCGCCAAGGCCTGGCTCAAGCTGGAGCTCGCCGCTGACTCGGGATCTTCGGGATGAGGTCAGCGTGAGCGAAGGACCTCAGCGCGAAACGGCGACCGGAGGCCAGGCGGGGCGGCCCTCTCTGCGCGCGCTCGAGTTGTTCGAAGACCTGCTCGAGCTGTCCTCAGACGAGAGAAGGGCTCGGCTGGACGAGTTGGAACAGGACGACGCTGCTCTCGCCGGAGAAGTCCGTCGACTCCTCGACGCTGATGCCTTGCCCGATCTGGCCAGGCCCACCCTCGAGACCCCATCATCGACGGGGCGCGGATTGGCGGCGGGGACCGTAGTGGGTGTCTACCGGATCGTGCGTGAGATCGGTCGCGGCGGGATGGGCCTGGTCTATTTGGCCGAGCGCTGTGACGGTGCGTTCGAGCAGACGGTGGCAGTCAAGGTTCTGGCGTCGCCGTATTCGGGAACTCACGTCGTCGAGCGTTTGCGTCGCGAGGCC
>JANQPS010000507.1 GCA_028285365.1 Thermoanaerobaculia bacterium
CGAGCAGGGTCCGCGCTCGAGACGACTTCATAGCTCGAGACCCAGTCGAATCCGGCCTCCTCATAACCCCATGTCTCCGTCACGGTCTCCCCAGTGCTGCTGAGATACACCGAGCGGGTCTCGAGGTTGCCATCGCCGTAGTACGTGTAGTCGGTCGCGCTCTCGAGTACGAGTGGACCAGTGGGCGGCTTGCGATGCCACTCTTCGCGATCGGGCTTCCGCCACGTGGGATTCCAGTCGAGACGACGCTCGTTCCCGAGCGGATCCGTGATCGTGACCGGGTAGCCAGCGCTATCGAAGTCGTAGATCGTGTTGCCCACCACCGGGTTCGCACCCGCGGCGTCGTACGTCGTCCGAGTCACCGTGGTCCGGAGATAGACGGTCGGCTCCGGATCCTTCACGTACGTGAAGTCGAGCTTCTCATACGAGCGACTGGCACGGATCCGTGCCTGTGCCTTCACGCGATCCTTGTCGATGCCCGAGGATCCGAAGGTGTTCGTGTACGCGGTCGTACCGCCCTGCTCGAGACTCGTGAGGTTGTGCGAGTCCGCCGGATCTTCGTAGCCGTAGACCTCCGCCACGCCCTCCAACCCGGTCACACTGAGCAGGTTCCCCTGCGTGCCACCGCCCGGCTCGTCGTGGGAGTAGAGGACCTCGCGACCAGGAACCAGCACATCCGGCCCACCTTGGGTGACGGCCTGGGTCTCGGCGATGCTGTCCAGACGCCCCGCGCTGTCGTAGGTGAACCGCACGGCTCGCCCGGTGTTGGCACCGAACGCGTTGGCTTCTCGCACCCACTCCAGCTGATAGTGGTAGGCGACCGTCAGCTCCGCCGTCGGGTCGACCGCATGAGGCGACGTTCCGGTGAGCGGTAGCTTCGTCGCACTGTACGAGAGCTCGTGCCGCATGCCCTGCGGGTTCTCGACGAGCTCCAGGCGGCCTTGGGCATCGAAGTAGGCCTTGCGACCACTTCGGTAGCTGAGCGTGAAGGTTCCGTCGCCATCGCTCGTGAGCTCGGGCCCTTCACCGGGCGGGTCGACGTGGTCGTAGGCGTTGCCGGCCGGTGCGTATCGATCCAGGCGCCCACAGCCGCTGCGGATGATGACTTCGTTGTTCTTCTGCGGGTACTCGAAGAGCCGCATGTCGTAGCTGTGCGACCAGCCGTAGCCGACCGGGGAGTCGTACGTGGACTGGCTGTCGTAGTAGCGAGTGACGCGGATCGGGAACATGCCGTTCAGGACGAGATCGTCCTGGGCGAGCGTGAGCTTGCCGGTAAACGTGTTGACCGGGTCCCCTTCCTCGGCTGCTTCGCACTCGGGATCGTACTCACTGTCCTCAGCGTCATCGCCGGGATCGGTCAGGAAGGCGAAGCCATCGGCGAGCGCAGAGGTTGGAGATGCCAACAAGAAAGCAGCAACAGCAAGCAGGCAGAGCCTGCGAGCAAGGCCTTCGCGGCGACTCGGGAACGTCAATCTCATGAACCGGAACCTCTCGATGGTGCGCCTGGTGCGTCGACGTCAACGGCAACGGTGGTCGTTCCGAAGTTGCCTTCGTAGCTGATCGATTGCGGCTGATTGAGAGTCGGGCCCAACAGCGCGAAGAGCGCGGCTGGCCCAAATCCGCCGATGCCCGCAACAGCGGCAAGCCCGGCGCCGTCTCCCAGGGCGGGATCTCGGGAAAGCCCTGCGACTGGCATTGCAAAGATCGAAATGGTCACCACAAGAATCCCCTTGGA
>JANQPS010000512.1 GCA_028285365.1 Thermoanaerobaculia bacterium
AGGCCGAGGCGGCAAGCAAGGTGGCTGCCCATCGGCGGATGGTGCCATCGTCCGAGTAGTCCGCAGCGCAAAGATGCTGCTCAGTGAGCAGTGGAGTCGAACAGCGATAAGAGTGTGCACGGCCGAAGAACCATCGGACCGAAGCTTCGGCGCGGCGCCAAGGATGACGCCGACTTCGATTATGCACGTCGAAAGCGCCAACGTACGGCCAAGATGAACAGGCCGACGAGTGTAAGTCCGGCGATCGTCTCAAGAGTTACGAGAGAGATTGTCGCCAAGAAGTCTCGTTCGAGCAAAACACGGGCCGGATGATCTTCTGCGAAGTTTGTTCTGTACCGCGTTCCCCATGCTGAGAACGGCCGCGCAATCTGTTCGGCCGAGAAAGCCGCGAGATCTTCGCGCTCGTCTGTGGTTGGCGAGACCCCTGGTGGAAGCTGTCTCGTATAGCGCCATACGAGCGCCCACCACGTTAGACCGTAGGTGACGATCAAGGTCACAATTGGTCGGACGAGGCTGAGTCCATAGTCGCTGACACATCCATACAGATACGAAAGGATTCTTGGAAGGAAGGGCATGGAGTTGCTGGGGCGACGCCTGCTGACCTGCTCCGCTCGGTAGAAGATGCCTTCTGCTTCACGATCTCGTATTTCTTCTGCGAGGTGCCGAAGTTTTCGATACGCGGTGTGTGCGTCCTTGGACTTGTGGTCGCGCAGCCTAATGCCGTGGAGACTCGTACGATCCGAGAGCTTGCAGCCCGAGAAGTTGGGTGCGATGGAGAATGATGCTTCGTCGAACGAGGTTGTGCCGGTGAAGCGCCTACCCTCGAAGGTCGCATCTCCCCTAAACGTCGCATTGCTGAAATCGAGGTTGTAGGTGCCCACCTCACTGCTGGCAACGTGGAAGTCGGCGCCGTCGAACCTAGCTCTCGCGAATGACGTATTGACGAGTCGACAGTCGCCGAAGTTGGCCCGCCCAAAGCAGACGTCGCTAAACGAGGTGTACTGGAAGGAGCTCCTGCTGAAGTCAGCACTGCGGATCAACGATCCCTTGAAGGTGGACATGGTATGACTTATGTCTGCGCCGTAGATGCCACCAATTGTGGACTTCGTTAGGTCGGCGCTTCCTTCTCCAGTCAGAGTCAGGTGCTTGAGATACGCTCCCGTTGCGCTGAGGTCTGCAGGACTGGCCTCTATGTGGCAGTGCACTTCTGCACCATCGAGTACTACTTGGATGGCCTGAGAGTCCTCGTCGTGCCGAGGGAGTGTGAGATGAAGCTGAGTCGAACCGATCTTCACGTTCGATAGGTCAAGGCCACCACTACGTTCGGGAAGCTTGAGTCGGCCGGTAAAGGTTCGACCACGCGCGGCAATCGTTCCGCGCACGTTTCCGGAGAAGGAGACATTGCCGCTCAGCTCTTCGTCACCTGAGAAGTTGATGTCGCTATGAACAGCTGGTTCAATCGTGATGTCGCCATCCCAGCGTGTGCCCTCCAGAACGAGGCCAGATAGGTAGCCGTCTCGCGATTTCGAGATGTGAACGGGACCGTGGATGTTCGCATCCGTGAGGTCGATTGACATTTCAGGGGAAGCGACGGTGATGCGGAGAAGGCCGCGTATCTCGGCTCGGGCAAAGGAAAAGTCCTTCGCGACTGCGTGATTGGCGTCCAGCACAAAATCACTGCGGAGTTTGATGTCATCGAAGCGGCAGGTTTTGTGCCTCTGAAACTTGCGGATGGCCACAATCTGGTCGTCCTCCGACACTGTGATGTCCCAAGGCGCATGAAGAACGCACCATTGCTGACCGTCTTCCTCTTCGACGGTGAATCGCTCGACCAAGCCGCTTGGGGCACCCGCGAAGTGTGGACAATTCGGCTCGTCGCCTTCAATCGGGACGTAGCTGCAGGGCGGCTTCGGGTCTGTCACGACGTTGCCCTTTCAGACCTGACTCGGATTGAGCTGATCACAACTTTCTGGACTTGACCAGTCCTCGGCTTGCACCTGACGAGGGGGATACGCCCCAGCACAAGAGCCGACGAATTTCAGAATGGGCACGCGACGGTCTAGATCTTTGTTCCACGGCTATGACACAGAATCAGCTTCGCCGAGGTTCTGTTCTTTAGGGGCGCCGAAGAGGGTGACGAGGCAGCCTGCCGAGCAGCTGGTCACCATGCGCCCCAGCGGCATCGTGCCGAGAGCGGATGGAGCTGGCGTCGCGTGCCTTGTGGAGGGCGGTTCCGAACCTGGCGAAGTGAGGAGACATCAGCCGGGCTCACGAGCCGCTTCTCGCCGCTCGCGGATGTCCCTCTGCTCTGTGAGCTTCTTCACGATGTGTCGCGCGTCGGCGTGCTCGATCTCAACGCTGCAGACGAGTTCGTAGAGTGCGGGAGTTCGACCTGTGTTCCAGCCCAGCTTGTTTGGGAAGCTCTTGACCTGCTCTCGAAAACGGTGTGCCTGGCCTGCATGCGCGTCTGTCTTCTCGAAGTAGTACTCATGCAGTGCACTACTGGTGTAACTCCCGGGCCCGTCGCCAATGACACCCCAGAACGACAGCACTGTGTCCTCATACCTGCCGATTGAGTCCTCAGCCCGAGCCCGCAGTCCGGCGTACTCTGAGCGATCTTGTCGGTGGTGGCGTAGCACGGAACAGGTGAATGCGAACGCAGCCACTGCAGCCGAGGCGAGACTAATCGCAACGGCCAAGTACTCATTCAGCTCAAACGTTCTTGTGGTGAACACCACCGTTCCGGCAGATTGCGTCGAAGTGAGAGAGAGCCCAAGAGACGTCAGGAAGATCCCCATCACATAGGTGATCTTGAAGCCCGAAAGACTCGTGCGTTCGAGAAGGGTGTTTCCCTTCCACGTCTCCGATTCGTGGCCGAGGCGACTCAGAAGCGCCCAGCCAATGAGTGAAAAAGCAACGACACGAATCGCTTGGACAGTCGCGGAGTTCAGAGGAACCACGGCGTTGATGAGGAGCGCGCATGCGACACCTAGCAAGACCGGAATCGCAACCTGAGCGAGAGCCCAGGCGAACCCGGTCCTCTTCCTGCGCGTTCGACGTTCATACTCGGCTCGGTCGAATTGCTCCCTGCCATCCTGTGCTTCGCGCAGTTTGGCCTGGTGTCGCTCTTCGGCATCCACAAATCGCCTGCCAAAGAACAGGAGCTTGATGTAGTTCAGAAAGTTGCTCATCCGCGCTCCCCCGACCTAGTCAACCACGATCTCGCAGTTCACGTCATGAAGTCGCGCTCTTCGTACTTTCGGCTCCGCCGGCGATTTCGCGATCCAGCTCATCACTTGCTCTTCTCGCTTCGCATCAACCCTGGCACCAAGTACGACCGCAGTCAGGTGCTTTGGATCAAATGGAAGGTACTGGTCGGGGGACTTACGACCGACTAGCCGGTACTCGCGCTCGTACTCCCAATCAGCCGATTTGAACCCGAACGATGCCCGCATGGCTCGACAGCTGCGTTCTTGATTGCCGCAGATATGATCGGCCAGATAGAGAACTGGACGCTCGTTGGTGCTGCTGTAGTGGACCT
>JANQPS010000523.1 GCA_028285365.1 Thermoanaerobaculia bacterium
GCCAGGTCTGAACCGAGCTGAAGCGATCGACCTCGGCCCCCGCCGCGCGGAGGACCTCGGCGGGGTCGGCCATGTCGTGGCCAAGCATGTTGAGGGCGAAGCGCGCCGGGTGGCTCCGGGGCCTCACATGGTCGAGGACAGTGACCCTGCGGCGCGCGTTGCCCAGAAACAGGGCGTTGCTCCGTCCGGATTAGCTGGCCCCGACGATGACCACATCGCAGGATCGGGTGGCATGGGTTCTCGTCTCCGTTGGTGTGTGGGAAACGCGCATGGTTTGCTTCGCACGGGAGCTTCATCAGCGCGTGACGATGTGCATAGACAGTTGTCTGTCTGGATCGGTGCTAGTCGCGGACGTCATCGTTCGGTCGTGCTTCTACGAAAGTCACACCGTCGAGCGTTCTAGAAAATCGCTTCCACACGACTTCATCTCCAATCGTGATGTACGCGAGCGCTCCGTCGATTCTGTATCAGCGATGCGCATGTTCGATTGGCAAGATGATCGTAAGCGAAGAAGATTTCGCTTTGCACTCTGGCTTACGCCTGTATGCTGCGTCAAAGGTTCAGCGAGAGTCGGGCTCCCGAACATCTACGACTCCGGTTCGCACTCGTCGCTCATGACGCCCGCTCGAGTTGCTGTTCGGCGCATCGTGTCGTCCGAAGTGTTCGACGGCACGACTTGATCGTTTCGACACCAGTCCAAGTCCCTCGAGCGAGACGCTTCGTCGAGGAAGAAGGGAAGTGAGACGTGAGGAAGATCAACACACTGCTATTGGCTTGTCTGTTGGCGTTCGTTCTGCCGAGCCTCCTGCTGGCCGACGACGATGGGAGCGGGGGGAGGGGAAGTTGGAAGCAGTCGGGGCTGAATCGCAAGAACGACCATGACAACACGAGAGGGACGCAGATCACCCGACATGATGTCCACCGCCTGCAGAGGCTCTGCAGCGCCACATACGACAAGTCTTCAGTGGGTGGAACCAACGCGGCCAAGCCCATTCTCGTGGGGGATGTGATCTACTGGGTCGGATCGGCCGGCGAAGTCGGTGCTTCGAGGCTCCCGAAGTTCGCCGACCCCGACGTCGTCGCAGGCGAGTGCGAGGAGATCTGGTCCCAGGATCTCAGATCTCTCGATTTCCTCGACGAAGTGGCGGCTTTCCCGGGCAGCACTCCGCAGGTTCGCGTCAGCCCTGCGTACTACAGGGACGAGGAAGGCAGGCCAACCCTCTTCTACGTAGGGATCTCGAACCATCTCGCTCTGGGGTTCGCAAATCTCCTGTCGCTCCCGTTCCTGGTGCTGACCGAAACGGAGATCATGTTCGGTTTCGCCCTCGATGCGCGGACGGGAGAGCTTCAGTGGTCGATTCCCCTCGCGCCGCTGGACCAGGATGGCTTGGTGAAGCCAGAGGACTTCGCGATCTCCTCGCTGAGCAGTCCGGCGGTTCACAAGGGCGTCGCCTATGTGGGCTTCTCGAGTCTCAACAACCTCTACAGCGGTTTCGTCCCTCCGTCTCCATTGGTGCTCCCGCCCGAGCTGACCAGGCTCTCCTTTCGCGGCGTGATGCTGGCGATCGACCTTCCCCGAGACCGCAACGGCGGGCAGCCGTCCGTGAGGTGGAGCCAGCGCGCGGTCCCGCCGCCGCCGATCGGCTGGGACGAGGATACGGACGGCGTGTGGTTCACCGGTGGGGGTGTGTGGACCAGTGGCACCTCGTTCCTTCCCCGCTCAGGGAAGCAAGGCAAGGGACTCGTCTACTTCGGAAGTGGTCAGCTCTACTCGTACCCGGACTTCGTGACAGAGTGCCTGCTCGAGCCGATTCCGCCGTTTCAGATCCCGGGAACCGATCGCCTGATCTCCCTGCGCGGCGAAACGGGTATCGGAGCGGCGGAGTGCTTCGACGAAGCGTCCGCGCAGCTCGGTTCATTCACCTTCCCAGAGCCGGAGACAGGCGAGGCGCCTGTCGGCCCGCTTGCGAGCAACTCGATCATCGCACTGAATGCGGCCGATGGATCCTTCGCCTGGCACCATCCGACTGCCGGAATCGATGCCTTCCAGGCAGCCTGTGGATTCGACTCGGACAATCCTGGCTTTCCCTGCACGATTCCGGTGCCGGGGCCCGACTGGGATGTCGGGGGCAGCGCGGCGGTCCTGATCAGGCTCAGGGGCGACGACGATGATGACGACGAGGTTCGCCACCTTGCGGTTTCGCACAACAAGGGGGGCGAGCTCTTCGCCCTCGATGCACGGACGGGCGAGCTCGAGTGGAGCGCTGATGTCTGTGTGGGAACACCCCTCGGAGGCATCCACTTTGGATTCGCATACGATCGGCGTAGCGAGACACTCCTGGTGCCGTGCTCAGGAGGCTTGATCCAGAAGGCAATCGACGAGGACAACGGATCCTATCGGCATGTTCTCGCGAACGGTGACACGGTCTGCAACACGGGCGTTCTTCACGGGATCGACCTGCGAACGGGTCGGCTCAAGTGGCAGTCGGTTCCGGCGGGACGAATCACGCCCGCTGACGATCCGGCATGTGGAACCATTGGTCTGAATGAATCGGATGAACGCTTCAAGTTCGGACTCGCGTTCGACACGACCTACAAGAATCAGCTCGACCCGTCGGTGCAGGTCAACTTCATGCCCAGCAGCGAGCTGACTCCCGTTGACGGGCTGCCTCACGCACACGGTGTGCCCGCCACCGCGAACGGTGTCGTCTACTGGCCGATCTACGATGGAACGCTCTACGCGCTCGATGTCGAGGACGGATCGTATCTGCACCAGATGCACTGCCAGCGCGGCGCCATGTATGGCGGACCCTCCGTTGCCAGGAACCGCGTTGCGTTTGGCTGCGGCGAGGTCTTCCAGGGCGGTGCCTTTGCGGCTGAAACAGGCGGGGTGGCGGTCGAGGTCTTCGCCTTGCCGAGGGGGGCGTCCGACGATGATGACGACGACGATGATGATGATTAGCCCGGGACGGGGAGATCGGTCTCAGCGGCCCGAGCGTGCTCTCGTGCTGGCAGGAGCTGGACGCTCGATGATTCGACTCTGGGCCTGCGGTCGTGCGTCGGTTTCGCTTCGTTCGATTGCGGCAATGATCGTTCTCTTGTTGCTCGTCGAAGCCACTTCGGTGCAGGCTGCTGGACCGAGCCGTCAGGCGGACGCCAGAATCGTCGATCTCATGCTGTGCTACGCCCGAGGTACGGACGCGATTGGCGACTCGACCCGGGCAGACCCGGCGTGGGACGGTGCTGCGATCTACGCCCGATGCTTCGAGGACGACGCGGTCTTTCGGCTCTGGATTCCAGGCTCTGACTTCAGCGACCCCGCGGCCGCGGTGACGGTGGGACCTACGCCGTTGCAGTCGGGCCCCGAAGCTTGGGCGGAGTTCGTGTTCGGTGCATTCGATGGAACCTATACCTTCACGCAGCACTCTGTGAGCAACTTCGTCGTAGACGTGACTGGAAGGACCGGCACGCTGACCGCATATCTGAACGCCGCACACGTGAGGCAGGAAGGCGGTGTGGTCGTGGGTGTGGATGTGGCTCATGGGACCTACACGTTGCAGGTCGAGAAGCGCAGAGGTGCGTGGCGCGTTAAGGCCCTGGGCCTGAAGCTGATCAACTTCACTCCGTTCAATCCGTAGCGTTGTCGGCGATCACTTGGTCGTGGATCGGCATCGGCCTAATGTGAGCTGGGCATGTGCTTGCACACCGGCCGTGTGGAGCTCGCGGCAACGTTTCCTCTAGGATGAACGATTCGCTCTTGCTCGACTGGCGGATTCCTATGCGCGCACCTCAGATGCCTATTCGAAAGAGAGCGGGGTCTGCTTCCGCTTGGTACCGCGTAGTCACTCGATCTGACGGGTCGTGAAACGAAACCCACCATGGCTTGCGAGCGGATACGTTCCGCGTTCCCTTACCATGACGGGTGGGATCGCGTTTTGCGGCTTGTCG